>JAAZBU010000137.1 GCA_012513645.1 Clostridiales bacterium
TACAGCAGCGCCCAGGGGCAGCGGGTCAACTCGTCCTCACACACTTTGGCGGTGAGCCACTTGGCGCAGCCCCGGCCTTGGGCGCCCGGCACGGTATAGACCATGCCGATGCGGGTGTGGCCGCCCGGCTCTTTGGGGGCGGCGTTGACCATCGACACGATGCGGCCGTCGTGCTCCAGCACGCGCAGGGTGCCCGCCTCAATCTGGCGGCGCGCCTGCGCCCGGCAGTCGGTGTTTTGCAGGTTGCCGAAGCAGGCCATCAAAAAGTCCTCCGTCAGCTGCGTCAGGGTGTCCAGCTCGTCCATGCGGGCCGGGCGGACGGGCCCCTTGTCCTCGGGCATGATCACCTGATGCAAGGTGTAGGCGATCAGCCCCATGCCACCCTTCACCTGGTAGCCCGCCTGGGCAAAATGAGCAGCCATGGCCCGGGCCGCGCCTTCTTTGGCGGTGAAGTGGATATCCCTGCCCGCGAAGTGGATGTGCAGCAGGTCGCACACGGTGCGCAGGGCGTCCGTGCCGATGTCGTCCCCGGTCCACACCCAGGCGGACAGGTCCAGCCGGTTGCGGCCGATGACAAAACTATTCCCGTCCGACAGCAGCAAAAAAGCGGTCGGCCGGATCATGGTATCCAGCACCTCCACCAGGTGGACGTCCCGCTGATAAGCTTCGCTTTGAAAGATTGGGTGATTGGGAGCGATGAAACAGTTCATCTTTTTCTCCTTTTCGTACTGATTGGAGACAGGCGACGGACTGCTCAATACCGGCCGCCTATTTATCATCAATCTGGCAGAGCGGACAAACGGCTGAGGAGTGTTTGCGTCAGAGAGGGAGCTTTCAGCAGGGTGACCGCAAAACTCTTTTTGCCGGCATCCTTGAGGGAGGCACCTAAATGGTAAGTTGTTTTTCGGTCAAGAATTAAAAAGCGATCATGGAAGGCATCGGTGTGCACCATATTCAGCTGAGGGTACTGCTGATTAAAAAGGTTGATATCCGTAGCGCTTAACCGGGTTTTCTTGGCGGTATAGATGACTGCGGAAACGCCCGTCTTCTTTTTGCTGAGGGCATTGAGCGTCGCCAAATCCACATAATTGTCAACCAGAATCAGCTCTCGTTCCGCCGTGGCGATGAAATCGGTGAGCAGACTAAACGCATCATATATTTGGCCGTCAAAGAAAACATATTGATCGGCAGGCTGGTTGTTAGCAAGAAAGTTGAAGATTTGTTCAAAGCGCTCGTCGGTGCTTTTTTGATAATTCAGTTGTTTGAGTTCCAACGAATGCACCCGCTCTATCAGCAGGGCGTTGCTCAGCAGAAATTTGCGCATCTCTACAAAGGCGGTCATAATCCTGAGGCTGACCTCCACCGCTGTGTCACTGCGCAAAACAGCCGACAGCATGGCAATTCCCTGCTCCGTAAAGACATAGGGCAGATATCTGCGCCCGCCCTGTCCAGCGGATGTAGGGTTTGAGGTCACAATCTGTGACCTCAAACTTTTTAACTCATCGCCAGTCAATTGAAAACAAAAGGGTTCCGGAAACCGGGCAGCGTTGCGTTTTACCGCTTGGTTAAGTGCTTTCGTCTGCACCTGATACAACATGGCTAAATCGCTGTCCAGCATCACCTGATGGCCCCGCACCATATGAATCAGGGCGGAAAGGCGGTCGCCGGGGGAAGGGATGGGCAGGTCAGCCTGTTGGTCCGACGGCTTATTCATTCTCTGTCTCCACCGGCTCGATGTCGCTCAGCTTCAGGCCTGGGTTCTTTTCCTCGGCCAGGCGGATGCTCCACTCATTTTCAAAGAACAGCACCGGGTGGTCCTGGCTGTCCCGGCCGCGGTGGGTGGTGGAGGTGAGGCTCAGGTCGTCCACGTCCTTGGGGCTGTCGATGATCCAGCGCACAAAGCGCCAGGGCAGGGTGTCCATGGTGAGCTCGGCGCCGTACTCATTTTTGAGGCGATAGCTGAGCACATCAAACTGCAGCACGCCCACCACGCCAACGATGCTCTGCTCCAGCCCCAGCTCATCGCGGGTGAAGGTCTGGATGGCGCCCTCCTCGCTCAGCTGGGCGATGCCCTTTAAAAACTGCTTGCGCTTCATGCTGTCCAGCGGCCGCACGCGGGCAAAGTGCTCCGGCGCAAAGATGGGGATTTTGTCAAAGCGCAGCTTGCTTTTTTCGCTCAGCGTGTCGCCCAGGCGGTAGATGCCCGGGTCGAACAGGCCGATGATGTCGCCGGGGTAGGCCTCCTCCACCATGGCGCGCTCGTCCGCCATGAACTGCTGGGGCGCCTTTAACTGTATCTGCTTGCCCGGCCCCAGGTGCCAGGCGTTCATATCGCGGCGGAATTCGCCGCTGACCACGCGCACAAAGGCCAGGCGGTCGCGGTGCGCCGGGTTCATGTTGGCCTGTATTTTGAACACAAAGCCGGTAAACTCCGGCCGCTGGGGCTCGATCAGCCCCTCGTCGCTCTGGCGGGGCGTGGGCGGCAGCGTGTATTCGAGGAAACGGTTCAAAAACGGCTCCACGCCGAAGTTGGTGATGGCGCTGCCGAAGAACATGGGCGTCAGATCGCCCCGGCGGATGGCCGCCAGGTCGAAGGGGTCGCCCGCCTCGTCCAGCAGCTCCACCTCCTCGCGCAGGCGGTTGAGGTAGTGCCCGGCCAGCATGCCCTCGATGGCCGGGTCATCCAAAGATACCTCGGTCTTCTTGGCCTTGGTGGCGCCATGGTCGCCGGAGAAGTACAGCTCCACCGTCCTGGTGTCGCGGTGGTACACGCCCTGAAAGTCGCCGTCCGTGCCGA
>JAAZBU010000016.1 GCA_012513645.1 Clostridiales bacterium
ACCAGCAGGCTGCGCAGCGCCAGGGGGCCATAGCCCTCCTTCTTCTGCATGGCGTGGCCGGCCTCATGGGCAGCAATGCCCAGCGCCGCCACGCTGGAGGAGCCATACACCCCCTCCGACAGACTGAGTGTCTCGTTGCGCGGGTCGTAGTGATCGGTCAATGTGCCCTGGGTGGCCTGCACGCTGACGGCATCGTTGCCGTTTTGCCGCAGCATGTCGGCAGCCACCTGGGCGGCGGGCATGCCGCGCTGGGTGGGCACCTTCTGATATTTATTGTAGGCGGAGCGCACCATGCCCTGCGCAATCAGGGCCAGCACCAGCGCCGCAATCACCAGCAGATAGGTGGAGTCAAAATAATACATGGGCATTCCTCCTTGCTTGTACTCCACCATGATTATACCACACCGATACCTGCTTTATACAAGGAAGGAGGCCGGCCTTGCGGCCGGCCTCCCGGATACATGAGTCAGTTCTGTTCGCGCTGAGAATCAGCGGCCGAACTGCGCGTCGTTGTTGCCGGAATCGGTGGTCCACATCTCCAGCATGTTGATCGGGTCGTTGAAGTCCGCGATCCAGCCGTTGCGGGCAAAGTCGAAGTTGCCGGCCTTGCGCTCGTTGAGGAACACGTTCCACTCCAGGCTCTCCAGCTTGACCTCGATGCCAACCTGGGCCAGATCCTGCTGCAGCAGCTCGCCGATGGCAGCGTGGGCGGCGGAGGTGTTGTAGATGTAGGTGAGGGTGATGGGGGTCTTGAGCATGTTGTCGTCGCCAACCTCCAGGCCGGCTTCCTTCAGCAGGGCAACCGCATCTTCCACGCTGGGCGCGATGGGATAGTAGCCATCCTCGGTGGGATAGGTGAAGTCCGCATCGCTCTGCTTGAACACGCCGCCGTGGCCGTCCAGCATGCCGGCGGGTATGAAGGAGTTGGCCGGCTGCTGACCGGTCTGGGCAACGGAATCCACGATGTACTGGCGATCGATCAGGCGGGAAACAGCCTTGCGCAGCGCAGCGGCCTGCTCCACGGTCATGCCCTCAAACACCTTGGAATTGACGTTGAAGATGCCATAGTAGGTGCCCAGCTGGCCCACCACGAAGAACTCGGGGGTGTTGAGCAGGCCCTTGATCTGATCCGGAGGCACGGTATCAATGAAGTCCAGGTCACCGGCCTGATAGGCGGTGTACACGGCGACGTCATCCGCGCTCAGCATGAACTCAAGGCGCTCCAGCTTCACATTCTCAGCATCCCAATAGTTGGGGTTCTTCACATAGACCATGGACTCCTGGTGCTTCCAATCCTGCAGCATAAAGGCGCCGCTGGATACGAAGCCGGCTTCCAGCGCCCAGGCACCGGGGCTGACGACCTTGCCGGCGTCATCCTTGTAGCCCTTGGCGTTTTCAACAGTGGCCTGGTGCACAGCAAAGAAGGTGGGGAAGGCAGCCAGATCCAGGAAGTAGGCAACGGGCGCTGACAGCTTGACGGTAAAGGTCTTGCCATCCTCGGAGGCCGTCACATCCAGCGCATCCGGGAAGCCCGCGATGCTGCCGAACATGTAGGAGTAGTCCGCAGCCGTCTCGGCGGCCACAGCGCGCTTCCAAGAGTACTCAAAGTCCTTGGCGGTCAGCGGATCGCCGTTGGACCACTTGAGGCCGTCGCGCATGGTGAACACATAGGTCAGGCCGTCTTCGCTCATCTCGTAGCCGGTGGCGAAGTTGGGCGCCAGTTCACCCTGCTCGTTGTAGGTATAGAGGCCGCCAAAGGAGGCCGCCGCCAGAATGGCGCCGTCAACGGAGGAGTTGAGCGCGGGGTCCAGCTTGTCGGGCTCGCTGGCAACCTGCAGCTTCAGGGTGGTGGAGTCGCCGTTGGTGGCCTTGTCGAAGAACTTGGTGCCAAAGGCGTTAAAGTAGTAGCCCTGCAAAGTGGGCTTGGCCATGAAAATGTCGTTGTAGTAATAGATCGGCAACAGGGCACCGGTGCCCATGAGGATGTCCTCCGCCTGGTGCATCAACGCTTCGCGGTTGACGAAGTCGGTGGTGGACTTGATCTCGGCGATCAGTGCATCATACTCCGCCCAGTCCGGGGCAGAGCTTGCGACGGCGCCCACTGCGGAAAACGCCATCACAGCAACCAGGGCCAGGGTAAACAGTTTTTTGAACATCGTGGTCTCTCCTTTAAATAATTTCTCATAAACGGCTTTGCCGTTCAGATTCACTTAGGCATCTGAGGGTTCCAGCAGGCCACCTCGTGGCCCGGGGCCAGCTCGCGCAATTCGGGCGTCTGCTCGGCGCAAATGTCCTGCCGCCAGCGGCAGCGGTTGCGGAAGGCGCATCCGCTGGGCACGTTGAGGGGGCTGGGCACCTCGCCCTGCAGCACAATCCTGTGCCTCTCCCTGGCCTGCTTGGGGTCAGGGATGGGGATGGCCGAGATCAGCGACTGAGTGTAGGGGTGCATCGGCAAGTTGATAATATCATCCGCCACAGCCGTCTCTACAATCTTACCCAAATACATCACGGCTATGCGCCGGCTCATGTGGTGCACCACGTGCAGGTCGTGGGCAATGAACAGGTAGGCCAGGCCCAGCTTTTGCTGCAATTCATCAAAGGTGTTGATGATCTGGGCCTGTATGCTGACGTCCAGCGCGCTGACCGGCTCATCGCAGACGATGAACTCGGGATCCACCGCCAGCGCCCGCGCGATGCCGATGCGCTGGCGCTGCCCGCCCGAAAACTCATGGGCATAGCGGCGCTTATGGTCCGAGTTGAGCCCAACCAATTCTAACAGAGAAACGACCTTTTGTTCCCGTTCTTTTTCTGTTTTATATAGTTTATGGATGTCCAGCGGCTCGCCCACGATGTCGCCCACCGTCATTCTGGGGTTGAGTGAGGAGTAGGGATCCTGAAACACCACCTGCATCTGCTTGCGGAAGCCCTGGATATTCTGGTCGTCGATCTCCTGCCCGTGGTACTTGATGGAGCCGGCGGTCGGCTTGTACAGGCGCAGCAGGCTGCGCCCCACCGTGGTCTTGCCGCAGCCGGACTCGCCCACCAGGCCCAAGGTCTCTCCACGGTCGATGGTGAAGCTGACACCGTCCACCGCCTTGAGCATGGTCTTTTTCATAAAGCCGGTCTTGATCGGGAAATGCTGCTTGAGGCCTTTGACTTCCAGCAGATGCTCAGCCATTGTTCTGCCCTCCCTGCGCCAACGCGCCCTCCTTCACATTCACCCAGCAGGCCGCGCGGTGGTCGGGGTTAATCTCGATCTCCTCGGGCTGCTCGGTCAGGCAGATTTTCATCGCCCGGTCACAGCGGGCGGCAAAGGCGCAGCCCTTGGGCATGTTGAGCAGGTCCACGGGGGAGCCACCAATGGGGGTCAGCCGCTCCTTGGTGGTGGTCATCTTGGGGATGGAGCGCAGCAGGCCCTTGGTGTATTCGTGGCGCGGGTTGTAGAAAATTTCGTCCGCCGTGCCCCGCTCGCAGACGCGGCCGGCGTACATCACGATGATCTCGTCGCACATCTCGGCGATGACGCCCAGGTCGTGGGTGATCATGATGATGGCCATGCCTAACTTGTTTTTCAGCTCCTGCATCAGCTCCAGTATCTGGGCCTGGATGGTGACATCAAGCGCCGTCGTGGGTTCGTCCGCAATCAGGATATCCGGCTCGCAGGCCAGCGCCATGGCGATCATCACCCGCTGGCGCATGCCGCCCGACAGCTGGTAGGGGTATTGCTTCAGGCGCTTTTTGGGCTCGTTCACGCCCACCAGCTCCAGCATCTCCAGCGCGCGCTCCTGCGCCTGCTGGCGGTTGCGGCTGGTGTGCAGGCGGATGGCCTCCATTAGCTGGTTACCTACGGTGTATACGGGGTTCAGGCTGGTCATGGGATCCTGAAAAATGATGGAAATCTTGGACCCGCGTATCTGGCGCATCTGGTTGCGCGGCAGCTTGGTGATGTCCGTCTCCTCAAAGAGAATCTCGCCCTGGGTGATCCGGCCGGGGTTGTCCAGGATGCGCAGAATGGAGTAAGCCGTGACCGACTTGCCCGAGCCCGATTCGCCCACGATGCCCAGCACCTTGCCGCGCTCCAGGCTGAAGTTGATGCCATTGACGGCGCGCACCTCGCCCGATTCGGTGGGGAACATGGTATGGAGGTTTTTCACTTGCAGCAGGGGTTGTGACATGTTTATCTCCTCAGTTTGGGGTCAAAGGCATCGCGCAGCCCATCCCCCAGCAGATTGAATGAAAGCACGATCAGGCAGATGCCCAGCGCGGGGAACAGCATCTTGTAGGGGTACACCTGCATGCCGCCGCGGGCCAGGTTGGCCAGCGACCCCAGCGAGGGCATGGGCGCCTGCACGCCCAGGCCGATGAAGCTTAGAAAGCTCTCGGTAAAGATGGCACTGGGGATCTGCAGGGCCGCGGAGATGAAGATGACCGACATGCAGTTTGGCAAAATGTGCTTGCGGATGATGCGCCCGGCACCGGCGCCCAGCGCGCGGGCGGCCAGCACATATTCGTTGTTCTTGATGGACAGTATCTGCCCGCGCACCAGGCGGGCCATGCCCACCCAGTACAGCACGCCAAACACCACAAACAGGCTTAACATGTTGTTGCCGATGGAGGCCAGAATGGTGCCCTTGAGGCTGTCGCCCAGCACCTGGTCCAGCACCACCGACAGCATGATCACCATCAGCGTGTCGGGCAGCGAGTAGATGACATCCACGATGCGCATCATCGCGATATCCGTCTTGCCGCCCACATAGCCCGAGATGGAGCCGTACAGCAGGCCGATCACCAGCACAATCATGCTGGCAAAGAAGCCAACCGCCAGCGACACCCGCGCGCCGAACACCACGCGGATGAAGTAGTCGCGACCCAGCTCGTCGGTGCCAAAGATGTGCGGGAATACCTGCTGCCCCTCATCAATGGCCTGCTGCTCCAGCTGGGAGTAGGTGAACGGGCGCAGGTTGGTGACCGATCGGTCGCGCTGGCCGTTCACGCGGATGACCTCGGAATAGCCATAGGGCACCACCATGGGCGCCACCACAATGGTGATGATCAGCAGCACCAGAATGACAATGCTGAGCACGGCCAGCGGGTTTTTAAACAGCCTGCGCATACCGTCCTTAAAGAAGGTGGTGCTTTCGCGCATGATGTCGTGCTGCTCTTTTTCCGCCGCCGTCGCCGGCTCAAACTTGCTGACATCCAGCTGCAGGCTGAAGGGCTTTTTCTGCGGAATTTGATCTGGATGATAATCGCTCATGCCTAACCTCAATCAAACGTAATCTTGGGGTCGATGGCCTTGTAGAGCAGATCGCTCACCAAGGTCATGATGACCATCAGCGTGGCCAGGAAAATCGTCGTGCCCATCACCAGCGGGTAATCGCGGTTGTTGATGGCGCTGACAAAGTGGGTGCCCAGGCCGCCGATGCCAAACACCGTCTCCACCACCAGGGAGCCGGTGAGGATGTAGGCCGTCAGCGGGCCCACATAGGTGATGACCGGGATCAGGGCGTTGCGCAGCGCGTGCTTGGCGATGACCAGCTGCTCGCGCACGCCCTTGGCGCGGGCGGTGCGGATGTAATCCTGCCCCAGCACATCCAGCATGGAGGACTTGGTAAGCCGGGTGATATAGCTCATGGGGTAGAGCGCCAGGGCAATCACCGGCAGGGTGTAATTGGTCTCGGTGACGCTCCACACCTGAAACCAGCCCAGACCGTGGCTGAATATCAGCAGCAGCAGCGTGGCCAGAATGAAGCTGGGCACCGATACAAACAGTATGGTGAAAAAGATGATGGTGCGGTCGGGCCATTTGCCGCGCATCAGCGCCGCGATGGACCCCAGCAGCAGCCCGAACACCAGCGCCACCACGATGGCCATGGCCCCCAATGTTGCCGACACCGAGAAGGAGGTGGAGATGGTCTGCGATATCTCGCGGCCGGTCTTTAAGGACACGCCGAAGTCACCGCGCAGGAGGTTGGTGAGGTACATGATAAACTGCTCGCCCACCGGCTTGTTGAGCCCGTAGCGCGCCTCCAGCACGGCCTGTACGCGGGGCTCGGGCGCCTTTTCCTTGGCGAAGGGGCCGCCGGGTATGGCGTTCATGGCAAAAAAGGTAATGGCAGCGATGATGAAGATGGTCACAATCGCCAGCAATATCCTTTTCACTGAGTATTTGAGCATCCTTGAACCTTCTTCCTGCAATATTAAATAATGATAAAAAACATTATACGCCCATCAGCCCATGAATACAAGGTTTCAAATCCTGCAAATTGCATGTTTCGGGGGCTTGTCCGGTGTGGATATCCAATTCTTGTCAGCAAATATCTGCGATTTAAGCTTCTTTCACTTGCATATCTTTATTTGTGATACAGCCTGTGCGTCTGATACTTGGGCTCGCTGGTCAGGTTGACCCCCAGCCGGCGGAAGATGTTCTCATCCACCGGGGAGAGAATCACGCTGGTGTGCACCTCGCAGCCCTTGAGCAACGGCAGCTGGCCGAGCGCCAGGGCGGCGGCCGGGCTTTCGGCGGCGGTGATGCTCAGCGCCACCAGCACCTCATCGGAGTGCAGGCGCGGGTTGTGGTTGCCCAGGAACTGGAGCTTCAGCTCCTGCACCGGGCCGATCACCTCGGGCGGGATGAGTTTGGCCGGCTTGGGGATGTCGGCCAGCTTTTTGAGGGCGTTGAGGATCAGGGCGGCTGATGCCCCCAGCAGCGGCGAAGTTTTGCCGGTCACAATCTCCCCCGAGGGCAGCTGGATGGCGGCGGCCGGCGCGCCCGTCTGGTCGGCGCGCTTGCGCGCAGCGCCGATCACCGGCCTGTCCTCATCGGTGATGCCCAGCTTTTGCAGCAACAGGCGCTGCTTGTCCACCTCTTCCTCGCTGGAGCCGCCCTTGCGCAGCTCGCACAGGGTGCCGTAGTAGCGGCGGATGACCTCCTGGCGGGCGGCCTGCTCCACCACCTCGTCGTCGATGATGCACTGCCCCACCATGTTGACGCCCATATCGGTGGGCGAGCAGTAGGGGCTTTCCCCCCAGATGCGCTCAAAAATGGCGTTGAGCACGGGGAAGACCTCGATGTCCCGGTTGTAGCTGACGGCGCTTACGCCGTATTTTTCCAGGTGGAAGGGGTCCAGCATGTTGACGTCGCTCAGGTCCACCGTGGCGGCCTCATAGGCGATGTTGACCGGGTGATTGAGCGGCAGGTTCCAGATGGGAAAGGTCTCAAACTTGGCGTAGCCGGCCTTGATGCCGCGCTGATGCTCCTGATACAGCTGGCTTAGGCACACCGCCATCTTGCCCGAACCCGGGCCGGGCGCCGTGACCACCACCAGCGGCCGCTCGGTCTGCACAAACTCATTCTTGCCGTAGCCCTTGTCGGACACGATGAGGTTGACATCGCTTGGGTAGTTGGCGATGGGGTAGTGCACCGCCACCTTGACGCCCAGGCTGCGCAGCCGGCGGCGGAACTTGGCCGCGTGCGCCTGCTGCCTGAACTGGGTGATGACCACCGAGCACCTGTCCAGCCCAATCTCCCGAAAGGCGTCAATCAGCCGCAGCACATCGGCATCGTAGGTGATGCCCAGGTCGCCGCGCACCTTGTTCTTTTCAATATCGTCAGCGTTGATGACGATGATCATCTCGGCCTGCTCCTTGAGGGTGAGCAGCATGGATACCTTGCTGTCGGGCCGGAAGCCCGGCAGCACGCGGGCTGCATGAAAGTCGTCAAACAGCTTGCCACCAAACTCCAGATACAGCTTGCCGCCAAAGCCCCGGATGCGCTCGCGGATATGCTGGGATTGCATGCGCGTGTACTGGTCATGGTCAAAGCCGATCTTCATGTTCCCTCCTCCATGTGAAGGCGATGGTGGAAGCCCCCCATCGCCATTTAGTGTATGTATGCGGTTATTCTACCGAAAGACGAAGCCCTTTGCAAGGGCAGAAGATGTTTATAAGTCGTCTACCAGCGCGCTGGACTTGGCGTAGGCGGTGCTGCGCGCCTCAAAGAAGTCGGTCTTGATCATGTTGGCGTTGGCGTACTGGCTCACCCACTTCATGCTATCGGGCTCCAGCTCGTGCCCATCGTAGATGGATTCCAGGTCCAGCCCGCGGGCGCGCAGGTTGCCCAGGTACTGGATGTAGTCGGTCACCATCTGGCCGTTGAGGCCCTCGATCTCCTCGCCGATGACGTAGCGGCCCCAGGCGATCTCCTGCTCGCAGCCCTCGCGGATCATATCGCGGTAGGCTTCGCAGCGCTCGGGGGTAAACAGCTCCGGCTGCTCGCGGCGCAGTTCCTGCACGATGTTGCGGAACAGCCACAGGTGGGTGTTTTCATCGCGGTTGATGTAGCGGATCTCCTGCACGGAGCCGGGCATGCGGTTGTTGCGCCCCAGGTTGTAGAAGAACATGAACCCGGAGTAGAAGTAGATACCCTCCAGGATATAGTTGGCCACAATCACCCGCATGAAGTTGTCCAGCGTCTGCTCCTGCTGGAAGCGGTTGTACTGATCGCCGATGAAGGTGTTGCGACGCAGCAGGTGCTCGTCATCCTTCCACTGGAACAGCACCTGGTCACGCTCCTGCGGCTCACAGATGGTGTCCAGCATATAGCTGTAGCTCTGGCTGTGGATTGCCTCCTGAAAGGTCTGGATGGCGATGCACAGGTTGACCTCGTTGGCGGTGATGTACTGGCTGACGCTGGGCAGGTTGGCCGTCTGGATGCTGTCCAGGAAGATCAAAAAGCTGAGAATCTTGTCATACGCGCGCCGCTCGGCAGGCGCCAGGTGCGGGTACTGCTTTTTGTCCGGGGCCAGGTTGATCTCCTCGGGGATCCAGAAGTTGTTCATCGCCTGGCGGTACCAGCCGGATACCCAGGCGTACTTCATGTTGTTAAAGTCATTCAGGTTGGTGGTGTTGCCACCGATCATGCGGCGCTCCAGCACGCCGATGTCCCCCCGGGGATTGAAAAGGGGCTTTCGAATCATTTCAGCCATAAACTCCTCCATGATGATTGTTTAATTCGGAATGCGAAATTCGGAATTCGGAATTGGGCTCGCCAGCCATTATGTGCCCGTTTTCTGTGTTTTGGTTATGGACACAAGCAAGCGTATCAGTTCATTACAGGCGGTATGCGCTTGGGTGAACTGTGCTTGTTCCAAGTAGCCGCTCTCGGATAATATCTCGAGCCAATATTCGGTTTCCGATGCTTCTTTTAACGCGATGTTCAGCCGCGCATAAAAATCAGCCTTGCTTAAACCGCGAACCGCCTCCCGAACATTGGCACCGATACTGGTACCGCTTCTCAACAGCTGCTTGGAGAGCACATATTCCCGATGCTCTTGCGTAAGCTCTTTATAAATCTGAACACACAATAACGCAAACTGCTTGCTTTTGACAAGAATCGGGTTGCTGTAATCCACGTTGCGTCATGTCCCTTCGCATCTGTTATTCGATCCGATGCCTTGCTCTCTATTCGCTGCTTTGGTTGTGAGCCTCGATTCTAAAAGCACAATCTCGGTGATTATTCCGAATTCCGTATTCCGAATTCCGAATTCATTCTCAAGTTGCGCAACTCTCGCACTCCTCCACCTCCAGGGATTTGGAGCGGATGTAGTACAGGGTTTTTACGCCCTCGCGCCAGGCAAGCAGGTAGAGGTCCAGCACCTGGCGGAAGCTGTAATCGTTGGTGATGTACAGGTTCATGCTCTGGGCCTGGTCGATATGCCGCTGGCGCACGCCGCCCGCACGCACCGACCACTGCTGGTCGATGAGGTGGGCACTCTTATAATACCACCATGTGTCCAGCGACAGGTCGGGCGCGGCGCGCGGGATGAGGCCGTTCTTCTTCTCATCGTAGTAAAAGCGGCTCATGATGGGGTCCACGCCGGCGGTGGTGCCGGCAATGATGCTGGTGGAGCTGGTGGGCGCGATAGCCAGCAGGTAGCCGTTGCGCAGGCCGTCGCGATGCACCTCATCTTTCAGCTGCTGCCAGCGCTCGCTGTCGTAGCCGCGCTTGTCAAAGTAGGCGCCCGTCTCCCAGTCCGAGCCAGGGAAGTACTCGTAGCGCCCCTTCTCGCGGGCAATGGCCAGGCTGGCCCGGATGCTGTGATAGTTGATATCTTCAAATACCCGGTCGGCAAAGGTCAGGTGCTTGTCTGTCTCCCAGCCGATGCCGTTGAGCGCCAGCAGGTGGTGGTAGCCGCTCACCCCCAGGCCGATGGGCCGGTAGAGGTGGTTGTTGATCTTGGCATAGGGCACCGGGAAGAAGTTGAGCTCGATCACATTGTCAAGCGCCCGCACGGAGGACGTGATAACCTCCTCGAGCTCGGCTGCGTTGTTCACGTCGATCTTGCCCAGGTTGAGGCTGGCCAGGTTACACACCACATAGTCGCCCGGGCGGGTGACGGTGACCACCACGGTCTCGCCGTTGACGGTCTCGATGCGCTGGTCCACGCTCTCCACCGCGCTCATGTTCTGGGCGATCTCGGTGCACAGGTTGCTGCAGTAGATGATGCCCTTGTGGGGGTTGGGGTTCATGCGGTTGACATGGTCGCGGTTGAAGGCGAAGGGGGTACCGGTCTCCACCGCGCTCTTAATGATCAGACGCAGGATGTCCTTGATGGGAATCACCCGGCGGGAGATGCGGCTGTCGGCCACGCACTCCAGGTATTTTTGCGTCCACTCCTCGCCGAAGCTGTCCTCCAGCGCGTAGCCTTTGCGGGTCTCGATCTCGTGGGGGTCAAACAGGTGCCAGTCGCCGCCGATGTTGCCCTCCACCTGCTGCCAGAAGTAATCCGGAAAGCACACCGCAGGAAACACATCGTGGGCCTTCATGCGGTCGTCGCCGTTGTTGGTGCGCAGCTGCAAAAACTCGGGCAGGTCGCGGTGCCACACATCCAGGTACACGGCCACCGCCCCCTGGCGCACACCTAACTGGTCCACCGCCACGGCGGTGTCGTTGGCCAGGCGGATCCAGCGGATCACGCCGCCGGCCGCGCCCTCAAAGCCCCGGATGTCGGATCCGTGGCTGCGCACCTTGCCGAAGTACAGCCCCATGCCGCCGCCGTACTTGGATACGTTGGCGAAGTTGGAGATGCTGCGGTAGATGCCCTGCAGGTCGTCGGGCACGGTGTCGATAAAGCAGCTGGACAGCTGGTGATAGGGCTTGCGCGAGTTGGCCAGCGTGGGCGTGGCCATGGTCACCCGCAGGGTGGACAGCATGTCGTAGAAGCGCTGCGTCCAGTACAGCCTGTCCTCGGGCTTCTCGGGGATGGCCAGAAACAGCGCGATGTTGAGGTACATCTCCTGTATGGTCTCCAGCGCCTTGTGGCCCCGGTCACGAATCACGTAGCGCTTGGTCAGCAGCTCCAGCCCCGAGTAGGGAAACAGCTGGTCGCGCTCGGGCCGCATAAACTGGGCGGCCCGGTTCAGCTCGTCGGCGGTGTAGGTTTGCAGCATCTGCTCGGCGCACAGGCCCTGCTGGGTGAGGTAGCTGATCTTCTCATAGTGGGTATTGAGCCCCAGGCTGCGCATGCGCGCGTCCATCTGGTGCAGGTAGTAGGCGTTGAACAGCCGGCCGGCCACCATCTCCCACTGGGGGGCCTCAGGGTCAATCAGCTCGATGGCCGAGCGCACCAACAGGTTCATGCGCTCCTCCAGCTCCACATCCTCCTTGTAAAAGCTGAGGAACTTGCGGTGCAGGTGCCCCAGGTCGTAGGCATCGTCCCGAAAATCCTCTTCAATGCCCAGCAGCACCGGCCCCAGCGCCTCAAACTCGGGGAACTGCGCCATCAGGCTCTGGCGTTCCTCGCGCTTTTTGCGGCGGGTGTCGCGGTAGAGGATGTAGCTCTTGGCCTGGTCGTAGTGCCCGGCCTCCATGAGGGCGCGCTCCACCAGGTCCTGCACCGCCTCCACGTTGAAGGGGCGGGTGTCAGCCAGGATCAGGGCCTCCACCCGCTCCACAATGGCGCTCAGGCGGTCCTCGTCGATGTCCACACCGGTGGCGGCGAACACCTTGCGGATGGCGTTTAATATCTTGCGGCTGTCGTACTGCTCTGCCTTGCCGCTGCGCTTGATGATCTCCCCGGGAATCTGTCTGGCCATAATGGTCTCCCTTGCAAAACTATATCTTGTGGTCTTATACCCAATTTTTACCGTTGGAGACACATTATATAGGGGGTCAAGGTGTTGTGTCAACCACAACCGCCGCACAAAAATGCCCCCAAGGCAGCAGACCTCAGGGGCGAGTAACAATAATATTCTTTTTACACCACTCGAATGAACGTCAGGATAATCTCCACCAGCCCGTCCACATCGTTGATATCCACGCTGGGCACGCCGGGCAGCGTAAGATCGGTATCCGTGGCCAGGGCAATCAGCTGCTCGGGCGGCGCGATGGCCTGATTGCTGTTGCCCCGGCGAACCACCTCAATCTTGGGGTAAGGGGTCTCCCGGGCCCCTTCGATGAGCACAATATCGGCCTCGGCCATCATGTGCAGCAGGCCGTCGATGCTCTGCGGCTCGTCCTTGATCAGCATGTACTTGTCGCGGTCAAACACCGCGCTGGCAAACGCGCCCGCCTGCCGGTGGCGCCAGCTGTCGCGCCCGGGCACATCGGGGTCGAAGTGGTGGGCATCGTGCTTGATGCTGCCCACGCGCAGCCCCCGCCCGCTCAGGGCCTCGATCAGCTTGACCATCAGCGTGGTCTTGCCGGAGTTTTTAACGCCTGTGATGCCGATAACAGGCGGCAGCCCGCGCGTGTTCACTGCCCGGGCAGCGCCCCGGCCATCAGCACATCGTACTGATCGGCGGTCAGCGCCCTGCCGTAGAACAACTCGTAGTAGCGGCTGATTTCGGCCTGCAGGTCATAGTCCGCGATGTCGGGGTACAGCACCTTTTGCAGCCAGATCATACCCAGCAGCCGCTGGATGGAGGCCGGGAAGCCCATCCAATTGTAGGGGCCCTGCGGCGCCTGCACGTAGCGCCCCTCGCGGATGGCCGCAAGCTGCTGCCACAGCGGGTCTTCCCCCACCTTGGCATACACGCTGCCCGGCGCGAAGACGATGAAGCCCGGCTCCCACAAATACAGCTGCTCCATGTCCACCTCGTTACCGGTGCCCTTGGAGGTGGGGTTGTCCACCACGGCGGCGTTGTCGGCCACCAGGTCGAGCACCTCGGCGTGGAAGCTGCCCCGGGCGATGACGTTCAGCCCGGCGTCTCCCAGACTGTAGAGCAGGCTGGCCTTGTTGCCGCCCACCTTGCCCATGATATCCTGCGCGCGGGCGTACACCTCGTCGCAGTAGGCGGCCAGGGATTGGGCCTTCTCCTGCGCGCCCAGCAGCTCGCCCAGCATGCGGTAGGCATCGCCCGCATCATTCAGGTGCATGGTGATGTGCACGCAGGGGATGCCGATCTGCTCCTGCAGGGCGTCCATGTCCTCGCCAACGGTGCCCTTGGGCTCGCCAATGTCAATGATCACCTGGGGATCCAGGCGCGCCAGCTCCTCCAAATTGAGGTCGCCGCGGGTGCCGTACAGCTGACCGATCACCGGCAGGTCTTTCAGGTTGGCCATGTACGCCTCCTCCCCCCGGTCAAAGGGGGTGGCCAGGCCGACCATGCGCTCGGGCGCGATGCTCATCAGCACCATCTGGGCCACCGGGCCGGAGGGGGCGATGCGCTCGATATTTTGGGGCAGCTGCACGCTGCGCCCGGCAGAATCGGTGAAGGTCACGGCATCCTGGGCAAGGGACAGCGCGGGCATCAGCAGGGCCAGCGCCAGCAGGCAGCAAAGCAGTCTTTTCACGGCAGTTCACACTCCATGGTACATATTTCCCTCGGCACACATACGCGCACACAGTCATCCCGCAGGCTTTCCACCTGCGCGGTGATGCCGTAGAGCTCCTCCATCAGGGGCGCGGTGAACACCTCTCTGGGCGTCCCATTGGCCACGATGCGCCCGCCCTGCATGGCCAAAATCTCATCCGAAAACAGGTAGGCCTGGTTGGGGTTGTGCGTGGCCTGTAATATGGCATAGCCTTGGTTGCTCAGCCTGCGCACCTGCTGCATCACGCGGATCTGGTTGCCCCAGTCCAGGCTGGCCGTGGGCTCATCCATGATCAGCAGGCGCGAATCCTGCGCGATGGCCCGGGCAATCAGCACAAGCTGCTGCTCGCCGCCCGATATGCGCATGTAGTCGCGCTGGGCAAAGTCGGCCATCTGCAGGGTATCCAGCGCCCGCATGGCGGCCTCGCGCTCGGCCCTGCCGGGGGAAGAAAACGCCCCCAGCCGCGAGGAGGTGCCCATCAGCACCATGTCCAGCACCGTGTAGTTAAAGGCGGGGTAGTGCGCCTGGGGGATGTAAGCCACGCTGCGGGCCATGCGCTTAAGGGGGATGGCGCGCGCGTTTTGCCCATGCAGTGTGATCTGCCCCGCGTATCCCGGCAGCAGGCCCAAGATGCACTTGAACAGCGTGGACTTGCCAGCGCCGTTGGGCCCTAACAGCGACATCACGCTGCCCTCCCGCAGGGCAAAGTCCACCCCCTGCAGCACGGGCCGCTGCCCGTAGGAGAAAGCCAGGCCCTGCACCTGCAGCATCATCCGTGCCCCTCCCCCCGCGTGATCAGCGACAGAAAGAAGGGCGCGCCGATAAACGCCGTCAGGATGCCGATGGGGATCTCCGTCTGCAGCAGGTTGCGGGCCAGGTTGTCCACCAGCAGCAAAAACAGCGCGCCAAACAGCATGGAAGCCGGCATCAGGTGGCGGTAGTTGTTGCCCAGCAGCATGCGGGACAGGTGCGGTATCACCAGCCCCACCCAGCCGATGGTGCCCGATACCGATACCGCGGCCGAAGTGACCAGCGTGGCGCACAGCACAATGATGACCCGCAGCCGCCCCACATGCACGCCCATGGTACGTGCCTCGTCATCCCCCAGGGTCAGCACATTGATGCGCCAGCGCAGCAGCAGCAGGGGGATCAGCCCCAGCGCCATGGGCAAAGCGGCAAAGGCTACATCGCTCAGCCGGGCGCCGGCCAGGCTGCCCATCAGCCAGTAGGTGATGGCGGGCAGCTGGTCATTGGGGTCGGCCACTAACTTGATAAAGCCGGTGCCGGCAGACAGCAGGGAGGACACCATGATGCCCGACAATATCAGCCCCAGCACGCGCTTGCCCCGCGCCCGGGTACTCACCAGCCAGACTGCTCCCACCGTCAACAGGCTGAAGCAAAAGGCGCTCAGGGTGATCAGCGGTGAAGGCCAGCGAAGCAAAATGGCCAGCGCCGCGCCAAAGGCAGCACCTGCCGATGCCCCCAGGATGTCGGGCGACGCCATCGGGTTTTGAAAGATGCCCTGATAGGCGGCCCCCGCCGCCGACAGGCAGCAGCCCACCATGCAGGCCAGCAGCACCCGCGGCAGCCGGATGTTGATCAGCACCGTCTCCAGCCGCTCGGCCCAGAACGGCTCCACGGCAAACACCTTGCTGCCCAAAATGCCCAACACCTCCCGCGGGGCGATGGGGTAGCGACCCCAGCCGAAGGAGAGCAGCACGCCCGCAGCCAGCAGCACGCCCATGGCGGCCAGGGTCCACCGCGGCCGGCTGCCGGCCGTCAGCCTGTCAGGCATGGGTATAGCCGGCGCGTGCGCCCCTTGTGGTTTTGATATCCATGCAAAAGTTCCTTTCTGCTGGAAGAGCAACAGAAAGGAACGACGTCCGGCTGTCTGTTTGCTCTCCTTTTCAATCAGGAAGGTTTGGCCGTTTCCGGCCAAGCCCTTTGGCGGCGAATCGCCCGGCAGAACAGGCCATGGAATCCTCTGTAGGCCTGTGCGCTCGGAGAACTGTGATGTTCAGTTGTATCGTGCCAAGCAAACCATTACTCGGCTACGCGGGGTAAATTTATCACACCCCGCCCATATCGTCAACAGTTTTTTGCATTGCTATACGGATCAGCCGATCCAGCGGCTCGGCCAGCTCATCGCGGTTGCGGGCACTCACCTCGATCACCTGCACATCCCCCCGCCGGCGGATGGCCTGCAAAAAGGGATGGGCCTTTGGCTTGATGACGCCCAGCACGGGGATGGGCCCATCCAGCCGCGCCAGCACCGCGGCCTGAAAGCGCAGCGCCTCCCCCTCCAGCGTGCCCAACTCATCCATCAGCACCAGGTCAGGGCTGTCCGGCTGCGCCAGGTACATTGGCCCCAGGCGGTCAAACACATCGGCAAAGCGCCGCAAAGGCCGGCCCGGATGGCACAGGGCCACCGTATTGCTCGCATCACAGGGGGTATGCGGTCGTGCGGCGGGCACCATGTACACATGCCGCAGGGATGAATCCGCCCCCGGGTATGCGCTGAGGGTATAAAAGCCGCCCAGGCGCAGCCCGGGGTGCAGGGCCAGCACGCGATGAATCAGCGTGCTTTTGCCCACCTGGATATCGCCCGTCAGAAAAATATGCCTCGCCACGCCGCTCCTCTACCCTTGGTCAAACCGCCACACAGCGCCGGACAGCACAGGTTCGGCGCTGTGTATGTGGGCGGCAATGCCCATACCCAGTCGCTGCGCGTATTCACCGCTCAGGTCGCTGGGGTATTTTTTGCTGAACAGCACAGGGATGCCCGCCGCCGCCGCCTTGGCCAGTATCTCCAGCGAGATGCGGCCCGTGGCCCCCAGGGCGCAGCGCGCCATATCCCACCGCTGCCGGGCCGCGGCGCCAATGGCCTTGTCCGCCGCGTTGTGGCGGCCGATGTCCTCGCGATAGATGGCACCCTGCGGGCCAAACAGCCCGATGCGGTGGGTGCCGTAGTAGCTCTCCTCCCCCAGCAGCTGGTCCGCCCAGCCCTTCAGGGTAGATATCGGCACGCGCCAATCGCCCCCCAGCGGGTCCAGCCGGTTCAGCCGCTCGTCAATGTATGCCATCTGCCCGGGGCTGCCGGCGGTGCGCACCATGATGTGCCCCTCCAGCACGGCAAGCTCGGCGATATCTGTCGGGGCATCAATCACGCCCGCGCTGAGCAGGTGGCCCAGGGCCAGATCCTCCAGGCTGTCGGGCGTACACAAAAAGGGCGGCTGCCGCACGCCGTTGAGCGTCCAGCCGACCACCCGTTCAATCATCTCACTGTGCATGCTGTATGTCCCTTACCTGCCACTTTGCTGAACGAATGAGCGAAGGTGATCGTTTATCCCGTTTCTGCCTTGCCTCACCCAGCACTCCCCTCACGGCCATTCACGGGCCTCTACCTCGCTGGCCTCCAGCAGGGAGCGGGCGTAGCCCTCCTTGATGTGCTGGCTGGAGTAGAAGGCCTTGGCGCCGTTGGAGGCCTGCACCACGCCGATGTCCTGATACTCGTCGTGCAGCTGCATGCGGGCAGCCGCGCCCTCCACCTCGTCCAGCGAGAAGCGGAAGGGATAGCCCATCATCTTGGAAAACTCGGTGGGCCGGGGATACAGCTTGCAGTCGGAGCGGGTGACGGAGGCAATGGTCTTGAGGATGTCCTTGTCCTCCAGCAGGGCATCCAGTCGGGCATACTCCGCTGTCATGATGGAGGCATCGTAGTAGTACCTGTCCTTGGTGCCGCGGGTCATGGCGATGTGCTCAAGCGCCCCTTCGCCCCGGCCTGCATCCACCGCCGTCAGCAGCTCATCCAGCAGGGCGCGCTCCACCCCCTGGGGGGCATGCTGGCAGATCCACTTGCCGCTGCTCACCTTGTTGTGCGCCGTGCGGCTGTACAGCAGGTCAGCCAGCGCTGCCGCCGCAGCCTCGCGGGGCGACAACTGAACCTCGTCCTTCAGTGGGGCAGCTTCCTGCTGCGTGAGGTCCATCTTTTCCTGTTCGTCCATGGTCATCCCTCCTGGTGTATCTATTCGCCAAATCAGGTACATTTCCTGCTTTACACAGAGAAAAAGCCCGGCCAATCCGCAGCGGATGGCCGGGCCGGTGTGCGATACTTACAACAGGTTAGAGGCGGCCAGATCATCGGCCACATCGCCCAGGCCGAACTTCTCCAGTGTCTCGCGGGTGGGCGAGCCCTGCTCGTCCCAACCGAACTGCTGGTAGAACATGCCCAGCGCCAGCTGCCAGTCTTCCTTCTCCATCTTGACGGTGCCCTCGGTGAAGACCGGGACATCCGGCTCGGTGTTGTAGGCGTACTCGGGGATCACATCGTGCAGGTTGCGCATGTCGCGGCTGCCCACGGATTTGACCGTCATCGCCCGGTGCAGCTGGATGACGCGCTCGGCGGCAAAGTCCAGCTCCTCCTCGGTCCACTCGGTGCCAGTTACGGCGCTCATCAGCTTGGCCTCGGCGCTCAGGTCGCCCTTGTAGCCGCGCTCCTTGCGGGGGCTGAAGGTCATGGGCCACACCCAGTTGCACAGGGTGAAGCTGTCGTGCAGCACCTGGCGCACCACGCCAAACTTGGCAAAGCGGGCCTTGGCCTCGTTCATGCGGGTGTAGTTGCGGGGCTTGTCCAGGCAGCCCTCGCCAAAGTGCTCCTCCACGATGTTGCGCTGAATCTCGTAGGGCAGGCCGGAGCCGGTGATGTTGACGATGGTATGGCACATGCCGTCGCGGTTGTAGATGATGTTGGTCAGCATGCCGACCTGCGCCGCGCACTCGTTGCCGTGGTGGCGCTTGGCGCCGATCAGGCCCCACAGCGTCATGGCGGAGCTGTTGAGGTAGTCGTCGCCCAGCAGGTCGTGGTACTGCTGATCCACATAGTACGCGCCCTGCGCCAAGGTGGACAGGGGGTGCTTGCCATCGACCACGCGCTCCAGGATGTCCTTGATGAAGGTCATGTCGCCGGTATCGCGCTTGGTCCAGTCGATCTCGTTGTATTGCTCGGGCGTCATGATCTTTTCCATGAGGCCGTTGTTGATGAAGTAGTTGAGCGTGGCGTTGAGCTCGCCGTAGTTGTCCCACAGGCCGTAGTCGTCCGCCAGGATGGCGCTGTATACGCCCGCGGTCAGCTTGCCGTCGCCCTCGTCATGCACATCCTGATAGTTCTTCAGCAGGCCTACATAGGGGCGGTTGCCGATGCAGGTGTTGGCGTGGGTGGTGTTGGGGGTGACACCCTCCAGCATGGGTACGTTGACGCCGCCATAACAACGGATGGGGCAGGAGGTACAGCCCACCATCTTCACGGTGTACTTTTCGGCCACAGGGCCGTGGTCAAACACGGCCTTCTGCGTGCGGTAGCCCATCAGCGTGGGCTGCCCGGGCGCGGACTCGCCGGTGTCAATCGGGCCGCCCTCGGCAGCGCCCCAGGTAAGGCCGGGGTGCCCCGTCCAGCGGGTGGACTTGTTGGAGTACTGCGCCCAGCTCTGGGGCACGGTGGGCACCACGTGGTTGTTGTTGGCGCCCATCAGGTCACTCATGATGTAGTTGTTCAGCTCCATCAGGCGCTTGGGGTCGGCCACCTTGGTGGCCTTCTTGCCGTAGAGCACGATGGCCTTGAGCTTTTTGGCGCCAAACAGCTTGCCCAGCCCGCCGCCCGCGCTGTGGGCCACGCCGCTGATCACGCAGGAGAGGTTGAGCAGGTTTTCACCGGCCTTGCCGATGGACATCACGTTGACGCCCGCGCCGTGCTTTTCGCACAGGGCGGCCGTGGTCTCGGTGGTGGTTTTGCCCCAAAGGCCCGAGGCATCCTCCACCGACACTTCGTCGTCCACCACCTTGATGTACGCGGGGCCCGAGGCGACGCCTTCAATAATCATGGCGTCAAAGCCGCAGCCCTTGAGCATCACGGCGGTATCGCCGCCCACGTGAGCATCCACAATGGCGTTGTACTTTGTAAATGGCGACAGGAAGGCCAGCGTGGTGCGGCCGCTGCACGGCGCGTTGGTGCCGGTGTTGGGGCCGATCGCCATCACGATTTTGGATTCCGGCGCCGTAGGCTCGGTGCCGTTAGGCACCTCTTCATAGATGATGCGGTTGGCCATGCCCTTGCCGCCGATATAGTCGAAATACTTTTCGCTGCTCTCCACCGCAGACTGCCCGGTGGTGAGGTTGACGCGAAGCAGTTTACCTGTCCATCCGTTCATGGATTCACCCTCCTCAAGATAAATGGTCCGCTCGCTGTGCAGCGCGCAATCACATCGCCGCCGCGATCTCATCCCACAGCACAATCTTCAGCGCGCTGGTGGGGCAGCCCGCCACGCAGGCGCCGCAGGCAATGCACTTGGTGGATTTGCCGTTGTCCGGGTCAATCTTGGGCATGCCAAAGGGGCAGGCCGCTACGCAGGCCCCGCAGCCGATGCACTTGTCCTGATCAAGCAGGCGCACGCTGGTCAGCGGGTCGGGGTAGATGGCGCCCACAGGGCAGGCCAGCATGCAGGGCGCATTCTCGCACTGATGGCAGGTGGCCGGCTCCACGCTCCAGTTGCCGAAGAAGCCGGCAGCCGTCAGATAGTTTTCGCTCACCTTGGGGCCAAACTGGAAGTTGTCGCGCGCGTTGATGCGGGAGAGGTAGGGCTGGGCCTTGCCGTCGTTGGTCAGCGTGCAGTTGACCTCGCAGCGCTGACAGCCCGTGCATTTTGCCTTGTTCACCACCAGTACGTACTCCGAGTTCGGATACACCTTGACCTGGCCGCTCTCGGCCTGGGCCTGGGTGCAGTCGAACAGCTTGAGCAGGCTGCTGGACAGGGCAACGCCCGCCATCCCCTTGCCTGTCAGCTTCATAAACTCACGGCGTGTGTACTCGCGGTTCATGATTCCCTTTGACATGTGCGTTCCTCCTTACGACCTTTGTGTGGGTTGAACGTGGATACCAAACAAAAAAGACATGGATAAAAGCATCCACATCCCCTTCGCAAACATGGCAGGCAGGATGATCGCTCGTCCTACCCAGTGGTCAGGCCACCCACGGGGGCTGGCAAGACTTGGAGATTGTTACAAATGTATTTTAATGCATGTTCGCCCCAAAATCAAGTGGGTAATATAACAATTTTGAATATTTTTTATCTCATCTCCCCCGCGCCAAAAACGCCGGTCCCGTCAAAGGGCGGCGTGTAGGCACTGTCGGCGGACTGGGCATCCTGCAGGTAGCCGGTCAGCCCCAAGGCCAGGGCGGCGTCCAGCACGCGGCGGTACTCGGCATCCGTCACCCGGCGATCAAGGCCCGGCACCGTGCACTGGGGGATGGGCGTGTACTGGCGCATCAGGCTGATGGGGGTGCCGGGCGGCAGCTCATCGGCGATGAAGCGCAGCACCTGGATGCTGTCGGTCGCGCAGCCGGGGATGACCAGGTGGCGCACCAGCGTGCCGCGGGTCATGATGCCCTGCGCATCGTATTGCGGCGGGCCGCTCAGGGCGCACATCTGCCTGACGGCCGTGGAGGCCGCCTCAAAGTAGTCGCTTCGCCCCAGCAACAGCCGGGAAATCCTCGGGCTGTGGTTTTTGATATCGGGCAGCCACACATCCACCACATCCGCCAGCGCGCGCACCACTTCCACCCGTTCAAACCCGCCACAGTTATAAACAATGGGGACTTTGGGCCGGTAAAGGGACAGCGCCTCCAGGACGGCGGGCAAAAAATGCGTGGCCGTGATCAGCGACAGGCTGTGCACGCCGATATCCTCCAGCCGGCGGAACATATCGGCCAGCTGCCGGGCGCTGACGCGCTGCCCCTGCCCCTCATGGCTGATGCCCCAGTTCTGGCAATAGCAGCACTGCAGGGTGCACCCGCTGAAAAACACCGCACCCGTGCCCCGGCTGCCGCTGATGCAGGGCTCCTCCCACAGGTGGGGCGCGGCGCGGGCCACCACGGCATCCGTGCCCATGGCGCAAAAGCCGCTGCCTGTGTCCGGCGTGCGCAATACGGCGCACTCTCTGGGGCACAGCGCGCAGGGGGCATGGCGGTCAAACAGGCTGTCGTTCATGCGTGCTCCATGTTTTCCTGATGCAAAGCGCCCCGCAAGCAGAGCGTGCGGGACGCGGGATAGCCAGTCAATCCTGGCATGTAAATGGGCAGGGCACCTGCTCCATGACATGCCGCATGGCCAAAGAGTGTACAAGAAAGAAATCAGATAAAATGCTTTTGAATGTAGTCGGGCGCCTCCGAGTCGTCGCAGCTGACGCTGAGCACGAAGGTGATGTCGTTCTTTTCCGCAAGCTCGGTCAGCCGCTGGAAGAACCACTCGGTCTCATTGGGCGCTACGTTGACGAGCTTTAAAAAGGCGTCGATCACCACGTAGCTGATATCAAAATTCTGCGAGGCCATGCCGCACAGGAATCCGTAAAACATCTCCGGGCTGCTCATCCCATACTCGCCCGCGTTGACAAAGCGGACGGGCTGCTGGACATCGAACATGTAGCGGTTGTCATCGTCAATAAACACAACAATGCCGTTTTGTTCCTTGACGGCATTGTTCGCCATGTCGATGATGCGCTTGGTTTTGCCGGAGCCTTTTTTACCGTGTACGACTTGAATCATGGCAAGTCCCCCCTTATTGTGTGTTCAGTACGGTTATTATACAACATATTGGGTTCAAATACCAGCCCTATTTTGCTGTCAGGCGGTCGAGCAACTCCTCCAGCGTCATGCGCGGGACGCGGCGGCTGCGCGGGCGATCCTGCCAGTCCATGCGGCAGATGCCCTGGTAGCGGCAGTAGTCGCAGGCCTTGGTATTATCGGCGTAGACGGCGGGTTCGCGGATGATTTCCCCCGCCTGGATGCGCCCGGCAAACTCCTGTGCCCGGCCCCGGGCGTGGGCGGCCAGCGCGCGCATCTCCTCCTCGCTGAGCAACGGCTTGCCCTTGGAAGGGCTGCCGTCCTTGTTGAACAGCTGCCCCAGCGTGGCACCCTGGCCGCCATCCATCAGGGTAACCACCTGCAGGTCCTTGAGCGCGATGCCGCTGAGCCGCAGCGCCTTGAGCACCTCGGCCTGCGCCTGCTGGGGGTCGTCGGTATCGGCCAGGGGGTCATCCAGCCGCTGGTAGAAGGCCCCGGCCGGCACCGCGCCGGGCGCCGCGTTAAGCGCCGCCTGCAGGTAGATCAGCAGCTGCATCTGCGCGCCGGTAAACAGCTTTTCATACATCAGCCGCGCGCCGCCCGACTTATAGTCCACCACGCGCAGGTAGTCCCCCTCCGGCCCGGTGTAGCGGTCCAGTCGGTCGATCACGCCGTGCAGCTCCACCAGCGTGCCATCGGGCATTTGCAGCAGGATGGGCGGCAGTTGTCCGCCCTGACCGAAGCGCAGCTCGGCCCCGCCGGGGCGGAATTGGCTGGCCTGCGCGCCCTGGGTCATGGTCCAGGCCATGCGGCGGGCCACCTGCACGTATCCCTGGGATACCTTGCGCAGCCGCGCGGTATCGTAGAAGGGCTTATCCTCCCACCGGCTGGTGATGGGCGCCACCGCCTCGTCCATCAGCGTTTCCGCGGCCCCGCGCTCCATCTGCGGCCAGGCCGGGTGCTGCGCCGCCAGGCGGGTAAACCGCTCCATGGCCTCGTGGTAAAAGCTGCCGGTGTCCACCGGCTCCACCTGCCACTCCTCGCGCTGCCTGGGCCGCAGGCCATGCGCCACAAAGTGCTGAAAGGGGCAGGCGGCAAACTGCTCCAGCCGGGATACCGAGGCGCTGCGGGCGTCAAACAGGCCGCCCTCACCCTGAGGGCCGATGCCCGCCTGCGGCGGGATGCCGTTGGCGCTGGCCGCCAGCGCCGCTGCCTGCCCCCGCCAATGTTCATCGGCGCTCATCCAGTCCCATGCCTCGGCCCACAGCGGGTCCAGCGCCCCATCGCGCAGGCGGTAAGCCAATGCCTCCAGCGCCGGGCCGGGGGCCAGGGGCATGGCCGCGGGATCGCCAGCGCGGCCGGCCAGCGCGCCCCCTTCCTCCACCAACAGGGGAAACAGCCGCGACAGCGCGCGCAGCTGGGGCAGCGGGTGCATCACACCGCCCTCCTCGTTGGCCAGGGCATAACTCAGGTACAGGGCCTCCCGCGGGGCGGACAGTGCCTTGAGCAGGTCCAGCGCCGCCAGCTGCTCGCGGCTGCGGCCATCCAGGCCGAAGTGTGCGCCGTACAGCTGCTCGGCCGCCACGGTCTCCTGCGGGGTGAGCAGCTTGTCATCCGGGGCACTGAGCACGCCGTCATTGAGGCCCAGCACCAGCACCACCCGCGGCCTGTGGGGCAGCAGGTTGCCCAGCTGTCCTACCTGCACATGGCCGCCATCGGGCGGCAGGCCGGCGATCTCCTGCTCCGCCAGGCCGGCCTGCAGCCAGTCGGCAAAGTGGGTGAGCGGAATGCGATCCTCATCCATCAGCGCGCCCATCTGCCCGAACACCTGGGCAATCATATCCCACACCTGGCGCAGCTGCGCCGCCTGCTTGTACAGGCCCTGCTGCATCAGGGCTTCCTCCAGCGCCTGTGCCTGCTGCCTGACGCCGATGGCCTCCAGATAGTGGAGCGCCGCGTCCAGCGATTGGGAAGCGGTGCGAGCATCCACCAGCGCCTGATGCAGCGCCTCCACCGGCCCGGTCAGCCGTTGGCGCAATGGCTCGGCCAGCGCGCGCTCCTCCTCGCTGCCGCGGGCAAAGGGGCTGAGCCAGCGGCGGTTTCGGATGCCGTATTGCAGGGCATAGCTCTCCAGCGCCCAGCCCTCCTCCCGCGTCAGGCCGGAAAACCCGCTCTTGATCAGGTCCAGCGCGTCCTGGGTGCGCCAGCCGTCGGCCGCGCAGCGCAGGGCCGCCAGCAGGCAGCGCACCATGCGGTGGGCGGTGAGGGGCAGCTTGTCCGCCACATAGCAGGGGATGCCCCAGCTGTCAAAGCCGGAGGCGATCAGCCCCTGGTACTGGGGCAGGCTGCCGCACAGCACCACGATGTCCTCGGGCGCGATGCCCCGGCGCAGGGCCAGCATGATCTGCCGGGCGGCGTGCTGCACCTCCTGATGGGGGGTGGGCGCGGCATACACCCGCAGCGCCTGGGGTACATCCGCATAGGCAGCCTCGGTGATGCCCAGCAGGTACCGCTCCAGGTGGCGGATCTCCCCCGGCGCGTCCAGCGGCTCCTCGGGCAGCCAGCGGAAGGCATGGGGCAGTTCCCGCATTTTCAGGGTATCCATCAGCCGCAGGGAGCTGCGGCGCACCGGCTCAAAGGCGTCGCCATCCTCGGCCTGCGCCCTGTCGCTCACCAGCGTGACCAGCAGATGATCGGCCTGGGCGCCGATGGCGGCCAGGGTAAGCACCATGTCCTCGGTCAATACGTCAAAGCCGTATACAAACACCCGGCTGTCCGCAAACATGCCGCCCCGCCCCAGGCGCGCCAGCATCTCCCGGTGGATGTCCTGCTGGTCGGCAAAGCGGCCGGCCATCAGCTCCTCGTAGGCGTCCAGAATATGCCCGGCATCAGCCAGCTTGCTGCCCAGGGGGCCATCCCCCGCCCCCTGCTGGGCGCCCAGCAGCTGTTCGGGCGTCAGCCCCACGGTCTTCACGGTGGCCAGCAGGTCGCCCATGCGCTTGATAAAGCCCGGGCGCTCCAGCGCCCTCGTGTAGAAGGACAGCTGCTTGCCCGCCCGCTGCAGGGCGCGGGCCAGCGTAACGGCGCGGCCCCGCTCGTCGATGCGCACGCGCTCATCCGCGCCATAGTTTTCAAACACCCGGTAGGCCAGCCGGGAGGGCGACAGCACCTCCAGTCGGAAAAAGCCGGGCAGTTGCAGGTCGCCCATCAGATCGCGCTCGGCCTGCAGGGTATATTGCTCGGGCACCAGCAGCACCACGCGGCCGCCCTTTTGATAGGCGGCGCCGATCTCCCGCACCATGGGGGTCCACAGCCTGTGCGGCCTTGCGCACCAGATGTCAATCATATGCATCCTCCCGATCTCATATTATCACAGGCGGGGGCCAAAGGACAGCGTTTGACGCCCGGGGCCGGGCGTGCTATGCTGAGCCATCTTTTGATGAACCGAAGGAGTATCGGCAATGCGCTTGCGGAATTAACCTCCCTGTCACCCTATCGACTTGAGGAGGTTATCTATGACAATCGAATACCGGGAAAACGCGCCCATATCCGTGGACGTATTGACCAAGCTGTACCTGGATGGCGGCTGGACCGCCTATACCGACCACCCGGGCAAGGTGGCGTGCATGCTGGCCGGCTCCCTGTGGCACATGAGCGCCTGGGCACAGGGGCAACTGGTGGGCCTGATCCGCTGCGTGGGCGATGACTGTTCTATCCTCTATATACAGGACATTCTGGTGGACGAGGCCTGGCAGCGCCGGGGCATCGGCCTGCACTTGATGCAGGCCGCGCTGGAGCGCTTCCGTCACATCCGCCAGACGGTGCTGATTACCGACGACGCGCCCAATACCCGGGCATTCTACCAGGCCGCCGGCCTCCAACTGGTAGAGGAGACCGACGGCCTGTGCTACGTGCATTACAATCTGGACCGGTAGCCTTTGCTAACGCGGGCCTGCCTCGGGCATCTTGCCCGGGGCCTTGTTTTTGCCGGCCTGCAGGACGGACGCAGTAAAGCCCCGGTAGTTGCGCGCGGCGCGTCGCCCCTCCTCCGACTTGAGCGACACGCGGGCCAACAGCCGCTGGGGCAGCCCGTAGGGGCACAGCAGGTCGTGGAACACATCCGGGTGGTAGCGCAGCGTCAGCAGCGCCGCCACCGCCAGCCACAGCAGCATCACGGGCATGGTGCGCTCCAGCACCCGGCGGCTGAGGATAAACAGCGCAACCGTCACCCCCAGGCTGATCCAGGCCCAAGTGCCCCGGGTGAGCCACTTGGGCGGCGGGCTGTCCTTAAGCTTTAGCTTGCCCTTGAGCCATACCACGCCCAGCATCAGCGTGTTGATGGGGCACACCGCCATGCAGTAGACGCGCTTGCCAAACAGCAGAGGAAACACCAGGCTCACCGCGTACAGCAGCAGCCAGGCCATCAGCGCGCCCCGCGTCAGCAACACAATAAACAGCGCCGCAAACGCCAGGCGGGCCAGCATGATCTTCTGTTTCAATAAAATCCCTCTCCTTCTTTAATGAGCGATGCCCCTATCATAGTGGCCGCCCCCACAAAAGTGTGTTACCATGGTAACATCTTGTGAAAGGGATTGATGTACATGCCGACAGATATGCAGGCTGCCGCAGCCATCCCCCTGCTGGCCAGCCTGGGGGAAAACGGTCTGCGCCAAGCGCTGGACAGCGGCGCCTTTCAGCCGCGCAGCTACCGCAAGGGGCAGTTGGTGCACGCTGAGGGCGAGCCCTGCCTGGGGCTGGAGGTCATTCTCTCCGGTCAGTTGGCGGTGGAGCGCCTGACCCCTGAGGGCGATCTGATGACCATCGCCGTCTTTGGCCCGGGCGACTGCCTGGGCGGCAACCTGCTGTTTTCAAGCCGCCCGGTGTATCAACTGGCCGTCACCGCCAGCGGGCACACGCGCGTGCTGGCCATCGCCAGGCAGCCGCTGTTTGATCTCTTTCAGCGTCACAGCGCCTTTCTGGCCCAGTACCTGGCCTATGTGTCCGACAATGCCGGCCTGTTGGAGGAAAAGCTGCGCCACTTCGCCAACCTGCCCATCCGCCAGCGCGTGCTCAACTACCTGCACGCCCAGGCCGCCAGGCAGGGCGGGCGCAGGGTGCTGTTGCCTGTCAGCAAGACGGCGCTGGCCGAACAGTTTGGCGTGCAGCGCACCTCGCTGTCGCGCGAGCTGCAAAAGATGCGCGATCAGGGGCTGATCGCCTTTGACCGGCAAAGCATCACCCTGTTGTGAAAGCACAGCGTTTGCGCCCTTCATGACCCTATGTTATAATCCGCGGCGAAACAAAGCGACCACGACAGGAGGACCATGATGCTCACTACCTCTTTTGATAAGGAATCAATCAAGCAGTCAATCCTTGGCAAGCTGCAGCGCTATAACGGCAAGACGCTGGAGGACGCCAGCCCCCAGCAGATTTACAACGCAGTCGCTTCCACGGTGCGCGACCAGATCATGAAAAAATGGGTGGCCTACCGCGAGCAGGACAAGGACTACCAGGGCAAGCGCCTGTACTACCTGAGCATCGAATTTTTAACGGGCCGCAGCCTATATACCAATGTGCTCAACCTGTGCAGCACCCCCATCTATACCCAGGCGCTGGAGGAGCTGGGCATCGCCTGGCGGGATATCACCCCCGAGGAGCCCGAGCCCGGCCTGGGCAACGGCGGCCTGGGCCGCCTGGCCGCCTGCTTTCTGGACAGCCTGGCCACGCTGGACCTGCCGGCCATGGGCTGCACCATCCGCTACGAGTACGGCCTGTTCCGCCAGAAGCTGACCGGCGGCCAGCAGGTGGAACTGCCCGATGACTGGCTGGTAAACGGCAACGTGTGGGAGATGCCCGCCGCCGACGAGAGCGTGGACATTCAGTTTGAGGGCAAAGTAGTAGCCCGGGAGTTTGAGGGCCGCACCCTCTACGCGCTGGAGGAGTGCCGCACGGTGGAAGCTGTGCCCTACGACATGCCCGTGGTGGGCCACGAGGCCGCTGTGGTCAACAGCCTGCGCATGTGGCGTGCCCGCAGCAAGGCGTCGATGGATTTCCACGCCTTCTCCAGCGGCGACTACCGAAACGCCACCCTGGAGCAGGACCTGGCAACAGTGATCTCCAAGGTGCTCTACCCCGAGGACAACCACTACGAGGGCAAGACGCTGCGGCTGAGCCAGCACTACTTCCTGGCCAGCGCCACCCTGCAGCACGCGCTGCGCGACTTCAAGCGCCGCTGGGGCAACGACTGGGCGCTGCTGCCGGAGAAGGTGGTCTTCCACATCAACGACACGCACCCCGGCTTCGCCATCCCCGAGCTCATGCGCCTGCTGATGGACCAGGAGCACCTGGGCTGGGACGAGGCGCAGCAAATCACCATGCGCTGCATGGCCTACACCAACCACACCGTCATGCAGGAGGCGCTGGAGCGCTGGCCCCAGGACCTGGTGCGCCGCCAGCTGCCCCGCATCTACATGATATTGGAAGAGATGAACCGCCGGCTGTGCGACATGCTGTGGAACAAGTTCCCCGGCGACTGGGACCGCATCGCCCAGATGGCCATCCTGGCCTACGACCAGGTGCACATGGCCAACCTGTGCGTGGCGTGGAGCTACTCGGTCAACGGCGTCAGCCACCTGCACGGCGACATCCTCAAAAAGGACACCTTCCGCGACTATTACCGCCTGACGCCGGATAAGTTCAGCTACGTCACCAACGGCATCACCCACCGCCGCTGGCTGATGGCCTGCAACCCCGGGCTGACCAATCTAATCAACGACAGCATCGGCACCGGCTGGCAGCACGACACCCAGCAGCTGGAAAAGCTGCTGCCGCTGCGGGACGACAAGGCCTTCCGCCAGCAGTTTCAACAGGTGAAAGAGGCCAACAAGGCCCGCTTTGCCAAGTGGGTGATGCAGCGCCAGGGCATCAAGGTGAATACCGATGCCATGTTTGACGTGCAGATCAAGCGCCTGCACGAGTACAAGCGCCAGATGCTCAACGCCCTGCACATCCACGTGCTGTACAACCGCATCATGGACGACCCCAGCTTCACCATGTCGCCGCGCGTGTTCATCTTCGGCGCCAAGTCGAGCCCCGGCTATATGAAGGCCAAGATGATCATCCGCTACATACTTGCCCTCAGCCGGCTGATCGACCGCACGCCCCGCGCAAGGGAGATGCTGAGCATCCTGTTTGTGGAAAACTACAATGTATCCGCCGCCGAGATGCTGATCCCCGCGGCCGAGCTGTCCGAGCAGCTGTCCACCGCCGGCAAGGAGGCCAGCGGCACCGGCAACATGAAGTTGATGATGAATGGCGCGGTCACCATGGGCACGCTGGACGGCGCCAATGTGGAGATCTCCGAGCAGGCCGGCCCCGACAACATCTATATCTTCGGCATGCGGGTGGACACGGTGAACAATCTGTACCGCGAGGGCGGCTACGCCCCCATCAGCATCTACGAGCAGAACGCCGAGATCCGCAAGGCCCTCACCCAGATGATCGACGGCACGCTGTTCCCGGACAACCCGGCGCTGCTGCAGGGCCTCTACCACGACCTGCTGTTTGGCGGCCACGGCGCCATGGCCGACCCCTACTTCGTGTTAAAGGACTTCGGCTCCTACTCCATGGCCCACCGCCGCGTGGATGAGGACTATCAGGACCGCGACAAGTGGCTCAGGATGGCCGTCTCCAACACCGCCATGAGCGGCATGTTCTCCAGCGACCGCAGCATCCGCGACTACAACCGCAACATCTGGCACCTCAAGTAATTCTGATACTAACCATTGTAATTCACACACGGGCGGGCATCGTTGCCCGCCCGCTTGCTCACAAGGAGGCCCCTGAATATGAAGCGGACCCTTACCCCACGGTACCTGGCCGTCAGCGGGCTGACCGCCGCGCTGTACGTGGCGCTGACAGCGCTGTTTGCGCCCATCAGCTTTTCGGCGGTGCAGTTTCGCGTGTCGGAGGCGCTGACGCTGCTGCCCGCGCTCACCCCGGCGGCAGCGCCCGGGCTGTTTCTGGGCTGCCTGATCAGCAACCTGGTGCTGGGCGCGCCCTGGCAGGATGTGGTGTTCGGCTCCCTGGCCACTGGTCTGGCCGCCTATGCCACGCTGCTTCTGCGCCGCCAATTGTGGCTGGCCGCCTTCATGCCCGTGCTGTTCAACGGGCTGATCGTGGGCGGCATGCTGTCCAAGGTGTATGCCCTGCCCTTCTGGGCTACGGCGGGCACCGTCGCCCTGGGCGAGGCCGCCGTATGTTACATGCTGGGCGTGCCGCTGGTGGGCATGCTGCAAAAGCGCTTTGGGGACGAGCTGGCGCGGCAATAGCCGGCGCTACGCCTGCCCCAGGTCGCGCACCGCGCGCCACAGCCACTGGGTAGCGCGCTACTGATGATAATAGCCCCGAATCATCTGCATCATCCTTTGCATGCCTCCTCCTTAATTGCGCGTCGTGCGCCGTCCGTGTTTGTTAGCCTCTTACTCTATATGACGCGCGGCGGGCCCAAAATGTTGCGGAAGTTTGTAACAAACCAGGCCCACGCGCAATCCCGCGCAAAAACTTTTCCATCCCCATTGCGGCAGCCGTTTTCCGGTTGTACGGCGGTTGTTCGGGCCATTCGGCTTCCTTGACAAACAGGCTGTTGCAACCGTATACTGTTGGCAGAGCGGCAAACCGCGCATCAGCGGTTTTTTATCATGCTGCCCATCTCACAGAGCAAATCACAGGAGGGTAACACATGGCGAATCGAGTAACTATTGACGGCAACGGAGCAGTCAGCCACATCGCGTACGCGTTCAGCGACGTCGCGGCAATCTATCCCATCACCCCGTCATCCACAATGGCGGAGTATGTGGATGAATGGGCTGCAAACGGCCGCAAGAACCTCTTTGGACAGACTGTCCATGTGGCCGAAATGCAGTCCGAAGCCGGCGCGGCCGGCGCGGTGCACGGTTCTTTGGCCGGCGGCGCCCTCACCACCACCTACACGGCCTCCCAGGGGCTGCTGTTGATGATTCCCAATATGTACAAAATCGCCGGCGAGCTGCTGCCCTGTGTGTTCCACGTATCGGCCCGCGCGCTGGCCTCCCACGCGCTGAGCATCTTTGGCGATCAGGCCGACGTAATGGCCTGCCGCCAGACCGGCTTTGCGCTGCTGGCCTCAGGCTCCGTGCAGGAGGCGCAGGACATGGCGCTGGTGGCCCACCTGGCCACGCTCAAGTCCTCCATCCCCTTCCTCCACTTCTTTGACGGCTTCCGCACCAGCCACGAAGTGCAGAAGATCGAAGAGATCGAGTACGAGGAAATCGCCAAGCTGGTGGACTGGGACGCCGTCAAGGCCTTCCGCGCCCGCGCCCTCAACCCGGAGCATCCGCACCAGGCGGGCACCGCGCAGAACCCGGACGTCTACTTCCAGAACCGCGAGGCCCCCAACAAGTACTACACCGCCGTGCCCGGCGTTGTGGAAGAGGTCATGAAGCAGGTGACCGGCCTGACCGGCCGTAAATACAACCTGTTTGACTACGAAGGCGCCGAAGACGCCGAGGACGTGATCATTTTGATGGGCTCGGGCGCCGAAGCCGTGCACGAGACCATGACCGCCCTCAACAAGGAAGGCAAGAAGTACGGCGTGCTCAAGGTGCGGCTGTACCGCCCCTTCAGCGCGGAGCACTTCCTCAAGGCCCTGCCCAAGACGGTCAAGCGCCTGACGGTGCTGGACCGCACCAAGGAGCCCGGCGCCCTGGGCGAGCCCCTGTACCAGGATGTAACCACCGTGCTGCTGGAGAATGGCCGCGAGGACATCACCGTGGTCGGCGGCCGCTACGGCATGGGCTCCAAGGAGTTCAACCCCACCATGGTCAAGGCCGTGTACGAGAACATGGTCAGCGAAAACCCCAAGAACCACTTCACCGTGGGCATTGAGGATGACGTGACCCACCTGTCCCTGCCCATGGGCAAGCGCTACAACGCCGCCCCCGAGGGCACCGTGAGCTGCAAGTTCTACGGCCTGGGCTCGGACGGCACCGTGGGCGCCAACAAGAACAGCATCAAGATCATCGGCGATCACACCGATCTGTACGCGCAGGGCTACTTCGCCTACGACTCCAAGAAGTCGGGCGGCCTGACGGTCAGCCACCTGCGCTTTGGCAAAAAGCCCATCCAGTCCACCTACCAGATTGACTTCGCGGACTTTGTGGCCTGCCACAACCCCGCCTACGTCACCGCCTACGACATGGTGGAAACCCTGCGCGATGGCGGCGTGTTCCTGCTCAACAGCCCCTGGACGGCTGAGGAGATGGACGAGCGCCTGCCCGTGCGCATGAAGCAGCAGCTGGCTGAAAAGAAGGCCCGCTTCTACAACATCGATGCCATTCACCTGGCTGAGCAGGTGGGCATGGGCAACCGCATCAACACCATCATGCAGGCCGCCTTCTTCAAGCTGGCCAGCGTCATCCCCTATGAGGATGCCGACCGCTACATGAAGGAATATGCCGAGCACACCTACGGCCGCAAGGGCGAGTCCATCGTCAAGAAGAACTGGGACGCCATCGACATCGCCATCTCCGGCCTCAAGGAGATCCCGGTGCCCGCCGAGTGGGCCAACGCCACCACCGGCGCCGAGCCCAACAAGGTGGAAGCCAACGAGTACTTCGACAGCTTCATCAAGCCCATTCTGGCCCAGGAGGGTGACAAGCTGCCCGTCAGCGCGTTCTCGCCCGACGGCACTGTGCCCACCGGCACCACCAAGTACGAGAAGCGCGGCATCGCCGTCAACGTGCCCGAGTGGCAGATTGAGCACTGCATCCAGTGCAACCAGTGCTCGCTGGTGTGCCCGCACGCGGTCATCCGTCCCTTCCTGCTGAAGGAAGATGCCGAGCGCCCCGAGGCCTTTGAGACCAAGAAGGCCCTGGGCAAGGAGTTTGCCGGCTACGACTACCGCATCCAGGTCAGCCCGCTGGATTGCACCGGCTGCGCCAACTGCGCAGAGGTGTGCCCGGCCAAGCAGAAGGCCCTGGTGATGAAGCCGCTTGACGGCCAGGTGGAGGCCCAGAAGGCCAACGCCGAGTTCTCCACCACCATCCCCGAGTTTGAGGGCGCGGTCAACAAGAACACCATCAAGGGCAGCCAGTTCCTCAAGCCGCTGTTCGAGTTCTCCGGCGCCTGCGCCGGCTGCGGCGAGACCCCGTATGTCAAGCTGATGACCCAGCTGTTCGGCGATCGCATGATCATCGCCAACGCCACGGGCTGCAGCTCCATCTACGGCGGCTCCTCCCCCACGGTGCCCTACACCGTCAACGACAAGGGCCACGGCCCCGCTTGGGCAAACAGCCTGTTTGAGGACAACGCCGAGTTTGGCTTTGGCATCAACCTGGCCTACAACCAGCGCCGCGCCAAGATGGCCGAGACCGTTGAAAAGCTGATCAATGTGGAGTGGGCCACCCCCGCCATCAAGGAAGCCGGACGCGAGTGGCTGGACAACATGCATGAGGCCGAGGCCTCCAAGGCTGCCAGCGCCAAGCTGATCGCCGCCTGTGAAGAGGGCGTCGACCTCAGCGGCACCGAGTGGGAAGAAAAGTGGCTCAAGAACGGCAAGAAGTGCGACTGCGATGCCTGTGTCAACGCCACCGAAGTGCTGGAAGGCAAGGACGTGCTGGTCAAGAAGTCCATCTGGATTCTGGGCGGCGACGGTTGGGCCTACGACATCGGGTACGGCGGACTGGACCACGTGATCGCGCAGAACCAGGATGTCAACATTCTGGTGCTGGATACCGAGGTGTACTCCAACACCGGCGGCCAGGCCTCCAAGTCCACGCCCACCGGCTCGGTGGCCAAGTTCGCCGCCGCCGGCAAGCGCACCAAGAAGAAGGACCTGGGCATGATGGCCATGAGCTACGGCTATGTGTACGTGGCCCAGGTCGCCATGAGCGCCAACCCCGTGCAGCTTTTGAAGGCCATGAACGAGGCCGAGGCCTACAACGGCCCCTCCCTCATCATTGCCTACAGCCCCTGCATCAACCACGGCATCAACATGAGCTTCTCCCAGGCGCAGATCCGCAAGGCCGTGGCCGCGGGCTACTGGCCGCTGTACCGCTACAACCCGCTGCTGGCCGATGAGGGCAAGAACCCCCTCACCCTGGACAGCAAGGATCCCACTGAGAGCTATCAGGACTTCATCAAGAGCGAGGTGCGCTACACCAGCCTGATGACGGCCTTCCCCAAGGCGGCGGACGAGCTGTTTGCCCGCGCCGAGGAAGAGGCCAAGGAGCGCCTGACCCGTCTGAAGAAGATGGCGGCCGACTGAGCCTCAACCACATAACGACCTATAGCAGATGGCCCCGCACCTTGCGGGGCCATTTGCTACGGTGCGGCGTATCCTGAGATTATCCAAACAGCCCGGGCCACAGCAGGTGTACGGCGACCAGCGCCGCGCTGATGGCTGCCATGGTCCTGTGCCCTTTGAAGATGCGCTTGTCCTTTCGCCGCCAGTGGAGGATGCCCAATATGGCCGTCAGCACGAAGCCGGCATAGGCGACCACGCCGGTGTGCAGGCGGAACTGGTACTTGAGCAAAATCTCATAGCCGTGCCACAGGGCCACCGCCGCCAGCACGATGCCCAGCGGCTTGTGGATGCTGCGCAAATACTTGAGAAAGTTGAGAAACCTTTTGTCTTTGGTCTTGATGGTCCAGCTGTTCAGCGTGCGCAGCCAGTAGGGTGCGGTCACGATGACCAGCAGCGCCAGGGTGATGTAGCCGAGGGTTCTGTAATCCATGCATGCCTCCCATGATGATATACTGAACGAATGAGTGAACGCACATATGGACGAAAGATTTTTTCGTCTGCGCGAAACTGAATGAAGGAATCGCAGCGGTGCCTGCGTTGACTGAATGAAGCAATGCGAAGGCGGAAAAAGATGAGTCCAACGACGCGTTAATGATTGAGTTCAGTATAAAGAAAACGCCGGCAGCACTTGCTGTCGGCGCATGAAGTTGATGTTACTCGGTAACGAGCTTGCCGATCTCCTTGACGTTGGCCAGCTTGCCCACGCCATGGGGGGATTTCTCCTTGATCTCGGTGGTCAGGTCCTTGCCGGCTTCAAAGCCGTTGTGGGCGCCATCCTTCCACAGAGCGCTCTCGCTCACGTCATAGATGACGCCGTCCACCGCGATATAGGCGGGCTGTCCGTCCTTGCCGTTAAACTTGGCCAGCTCCTCCAGCGTGAGCTCGACACCCTTTTCCTCTGCGGGGGCTGCGGCTTCGGTGGCAGCGGGGGCCTCGGTGGCAGCGGGCGCTTCCGTGGCAGCAGGGGCTTCCGTGGCGACAGGGGCAGGGGTGGCGGTGGGTTCGGGGGCCTTCTGCGTGCAGCCCACCAATACGAGGGCGGCCACGACCAGCAGGGCGGTGATCATCAGTTTCTTCTTCATGTACAAATCTCCTTCGATTTTATCGCAGGCGATCAAGTGCCTTACCTTTTCACTATACCCAGCCATATACCGGGCAACACGGCTTCCTCGAAAAAAAGTGGAAAATCGCCGTGCTGCCTCCTCATCGTGAATGCGTGAAAACGCTGGTGAACGAAGGGTTTTTCGCATCTGCGAAGCCGAAAAAAATCAGCGTAGCGGCGCTACGCTGGCTAAGATTAGGAAAGAGAAGTGCCGTAAGGATTGGGTTCGGTATCAGCCGAACAGCGCCCGGTAGTCGTTGCGCGCCTTTCGGATCACCTCCAGCGCCACCTCCCGGTCCTGCACCTCGCCGGGGGCCGTCTGCTTGCCCTCCAAAGATTTGTATACCTGGAAGAAGTGAATCATCTCGTCAAACACATGGGCAGGCAGCTCGCTGATGCTGTGATAGCCGTTGTAGGTGGGGTCGCTGAAGGGGATGCCGATCACCTTGTCATCGTTGCGGCCCGAGTCCAGCATGCGGATGACGCCGATGGGGTAGCAGCGCACCAGCGTCATGGGGTCAATGGGCTCGGTGCACAGCACCAGCACGTCCAGCGGATCCAGGTCGTCGCCGTAGGTTCGCGGGATAAAGCCGTAGTTAGCCGGATAGTGGGTGGATGTATGCAAAATGCGGTCCAGCATCAGCACGCCGGTCTGCTTGTCCAGCTCGTACTTGTTCTTGGACCCCTTGGGGATCTCGATGACCGCCATGAAGTCTTCCTCGGTGATGCGCTCCGGCCTGATGTCATGCCAGATGTTGCCGCTCATGCATTCGTCCCTCCTTGTGCTTTCTTCACTCGTTTGGTTAGATTATAACAGCCGGCCATTGGGTTGTCTACTGAATGCTCATTCATATTTCAAATGCTTGTACGTGATACGAAAAGGCCGCCTCCCACTGGGATGGCGGCCTTGATCGATACGCAAAGGGCCTTATTTCGCGCCCTTTACCATATCGGCCAGCTGGGCAAAGCCCTGGGCGTCGTTGACGGCCATATCGGCCAGCATCTTGCGGTTCACTTCCACCTGCAGCTTTTTGAGGCCGTTGATCAGCGTGGAGTAGTTGAGCCCGTTGATGTGGGCGGCCGCGTTGATGCGGGTGATCCACAGGCGGCGGAAGTCGCGCTTGCGCAGCTTGCGGCCGATGTAGGCGTAGCGCAGCGAACGGCGCACCTGTTCGCTGGCTGTGCGGTACTGCTTGGATTTGCTGCCATAGTAGCCCTTGGCCAGCTTCAGATACTTGCGGCGTTTTTTATGGGCATTTACTGCCCTCTTGACACGTGCCATGAGTAATTCCCTCCTCTAACGGCCTGTTTACTTTGAAATCAAGGAACGAATGGTCGCGGCTTCTGCCTTGTTGGTCAGGATGCCGCCCATGCGCAGCTGGCGCTGGCGCTTGGTCACCTTTTTGGTGAGAATGTGGTTGCGGTTCATCTTCCTATGTTTCACCAGGCCGCTTTTCGTCAGGGAAAAGCGCTTGGATGCGCCGCGGTGGGATTTTTGCTTGGGCATAAGAGAAGTTCCTCCTTCCGGTTATCATCAGGGCTGCGGGGTGGCAGCCCCTTCCTGGCGGGGCTTGGGGCCGCGCTCTACCTTGGTGTTTTTTTCGGTCTTGGGGGCCAAGATCATGATCATGTGCCTGCCCTCCAGCAGGGGCCTGCGCTCGACGACCGCGATGTCCTTGGTGCGCTCGGCAAAGTCGTTCATCACCTTCAGGCCGATCTCGGCGTGGGTGATCTGCCGCCCGCGAAAGCGGATGGTGACCTTGACCTTGTCGCCGGCGCCCAGGAATTTGACGGCATTTCTCAGCTTGACCTGCACGTCATTCTCCTCAATGGTGGCAGACAGCTGCACTTCCTTGAGGGAGACGGTCTTCTGGTTCTTGCGCATCTCCTTCTCGCGCTTGGACTGCTCGAAGCGGTGCTTGTCGTAGTCCATCAGCTTGCACACGGGGGGCCTGGCGTTGGGGACGATCTGCACCAGGTCCAGGCGCTGCTCCTCGGCCAGCTGCAGGGCGGCCTGGGTGGGCATGACGCCCAGCTGCGCGCCGTCTGCGCCGATGACGCGGACCTCTCTGTCGCGGATGTCCTCATTGATCCTTAGATCGTGATTGATGTCCTTTCACCTCCGGGTAAAAATAAATTGGCGGGCATTGCTACCCGCCAATCGTAATGATCTGGTGTTTGGAACCTTGCTGGAACGGATCCGCAAGGTGAGAAGCGGGCGCTTCTGCTTTACGCACTAATAATCATACCGCAAAGCGCCCGCTGCTGTCAAGTGTTTTTCTGCAAGGCTGCCGCATTTGAGCAATCAGCCCGCAGGATTCTCTCCGTTGGGGGCCTCGGTAGCCTCGGGTGACTCGCTTCCTTCGGGCACTGCCTGCAGGCCCTCCGGTTCGGGCTGGTCGTCCGCCGGCTCGGCGGCCTTGGCCTCATCGGTGGCTGCCTGGATGGCCTCCTCATTGTACACGATGGTGTACTCCTGCTGCCAGGTGCTCAGCGCCTCGGTAAAGGCGGCATTCTCCTTGGTGGCGCGCAGGTAGTCCGTGATTTCGGCGCGGATGGCATCGGTCATGATGAGGCCCGAGGGCACATCGCGCAGGTACTTGAGGATGTGGATGCCGCTGGTGCCCAGCACCGGGTCGCTCACATCGCCCACCTGCTGCACCTTGTCGGAGAAGGCGGCCGCGGTGAACACCGGATCCCAGATGACCGACTCGCGATGCACGTTGTAGCCATTGGCCAGGTTCTGCTCATCCTGCATGCCCGGGTCCTGCCCATACTCCTTGATGAGGTTTTCAAAGGCTTCGCCCTTGGACAGCCTGTCCAAAATGGCGTCGATATCGGCCTTGCGGGAGTTGATGGCAGCCTGGCGGGCATCGTCCACCATCTGCTGGGTGACGGGCTCGGCGGGCACCGGGGTGGCGGCCGCGGGCTCTGCCGGCTGATCGGCCGGATCGGCGGCGGTCTGCTCGCTGCCCTGGTCGCTCTGCTGCTCCTCATAGGTGGACTGCAGGCGGTTATAGGTCTCCATCAGCTCGGGATCGGGCTGCAGCAAAATGTGGATGATGCCGCGGTAGCCCTCGGGCGTGTACCAGCTGGGCTGCTGGTTGAAGTAGGTGTTGTACTCATAGGCCATGATGTTGTTTTCATAGTTGCCCTGATAGGCCGCGCCGAACTGCTGGAAGGCGGCCTGAACCTCCTCCTCCTTGGGCTGATAGTCGCCCACCAGGTGCGCGGTCAGCCGGTCGATGGAGGCGCGCTGGCGGAAGTTGCTCTCCAGCACCTCCAGGGTGTAGTTCTGCCCGGCGTAAAACTCCTCCGCCTGCTGGCGCAGCTGGGCACGGGCTTCCTCGGTATCCTCGGCCAGGTAGTAGCTCACATAGCTCTCGATGCCCTCATTCCACTGGGCCTGGGCCTCGGCCTTGAAGGAGGCCTCCTCCTCCGGGGTGAACTGGTCAAACTGCAGGTCCTTGATCTTCTGCTGCAGCATGTGCTGCTGCACCACAAACTCCGTCGCCTGGCGGTAGTCCGTGGCGTCGGTGATGTAGTTGGTGATCTGGGGCAGAATGGCATCCACCTCGGTCTTGAGGATCTCGGTGCCGTTAAAGGTGGCCAGCACGGGCACTTGCGCCGGGGTCTCCTGGGCCAGGGCGGCGACGCCGCTTAGGGCCAGCATGCCGGTCAGCAGCAGGGCAATGGTTTTCTTGAACATGTTGCTTCCTTCCTTACTCTCCCGATCGCATCGGTTGATGGTTCATTATCGCATAGCCCGGCCGCGCTTGGCAAGGAATGCGGGACGTTCGCGGTTGATTTAACACCTTGGACACATTGCCGCCATCAGCGCATCACTGCAATGCGGTCCGGCGCATGCTTGCTGCGGGTCTTGAGCAGCGTGGCGCCGTCTATCTGCGCCAGCACCTGCCCGGTGAGGCGCTCGCCGGGCACGGCCAGTGGCGCGCCGGGCGGGTATAGAACGGCATACTCCGCGCAAACCAGGCCCTCCGCCTGCGCCATGGGCACCAGGTCAAAGGGGGCGGCCAGCGCCTCACCCGGCGGGCACACGGCCTGGGGCCGGGCCAGCGGCAGCTCGCCTCGCGGCGGGGCATCGGCCAGCCGGGCATCAATAGCCGCCAGCGCCCGCGCCAGGCGCAGCAGCGTGTCCGCGCTGTCCCCCATGCCGGTCATGGCCAGCGCACTGTCCGGGCCGGCGGCCTCCAGCTCGATGCCGTGCTGCCGGCGCAGCGTGTCCATCAGCGCGTGGCCGGTGATGTCCGTGCCCGCGCAGGAGATGTGTATCTTGCCCGGGTCCATGCCCCAGATCAGATCGGGCGCGGCCTGGCCCCGCAGGATGCGCAACCGGCGCAGGGACGCCGCCTCCTGCGCAAAGGCATCCAGCGCCTGCCGCCAATGGGCAAACAGTTTTTCCCCTTCCTCCGCCAGCAGCCGCAGACAGCCGTCAATGGAGGCCATCAGCAGGTAGGATGGGCTGCTGGTCTGAAACAGGTCCAGCTGCTCGGCCAAAGCGGCGCCGATCTCGGGTGTTAGGGCATGGGCCAGGCCGGTCTGGGTGTGGGCAGGCAGCGTCTTGTGCAGGCTGTGCACCACGATATCCGCCCCGGCGGCCACCGCCCCCGCGGGAAAGCCCTCGGCCAGCCCCAGGTGCGCGCCGTGGGCGGCATCCACCAGCACGCGCAGCCCGGCCTGATGGGCCATGCGCACCAGCGCCGGCAGATCGCTCAGGATGCCCTCATACCCCGGGCAGGTCAGCACCAGCAGCCGTGCATCCGGGTGGGCCGCCAACGCCTCATGCAAAAGGGCGGGCGCTACCGAGCCCCAGGCGTCAAAGCCGGGCACCCTGGGCGGGTACAGGTAGGCCGGCACCAGCCCGCACAGCGCCACCCCGTGGTAGACCGACAGGTGGCTGCCACGCTGCAAAATGACCTTGTCGCCCGGCCTGGTCAGCGCCCGGATGCCCGCCAGGATGCCCGCCGTGCTGCCCCCCACCAGGTAATAGCTGGCGGCGGCGCCCCACAGCCGGGCGGCGCGCTCCATGCCCTCCAGCAAAATACCCTCCGGCGCGTGCAGGTTGTCATAGCCCTCTATCTCCGTAATATCCAGATCGGCCCGCAGGCCGCGCAGGTAGGGCGCCAGGGCAGCATTGCGCTTGTGCCCGGGCATATGCATGGGCAAATGCCGGGCCAGCTCCCGGCTCAATCGGTCATACAGGGGTTCAGTCATGGCGCTCCTTGTAAAATGCGTGCCGAAACGCTTGTTCCGGCACGCATGTTGATACACCTTGTCAGTTTCCTGCGCCAGCCACGGGAGAGGATGGCGCGGGGCTGGGGGCCGGGCTGGCCGGGACCTCGTCGGTCACCGTGAGCGGCCCTGCGGTGGGCTGCACGCGGGCGGCTTCCTCTTCCAGCGCCTGGGTGTACATAAATTCCAGCGTCTTCTTGTCCGCGTTGCCATTGCCGCGCAGCTTGTTGGCCCGCTGGTAGGCGCGCACCGCATCTCTGGTGCCCTCGCGGAACTGCCCGGTGACGGTGCCCTGGTAGAGCCCCAGCTCCTTCAGGCGGCTTTGCAGCCAGAACACATCCTCGCCCTCGCTGCCCACCTTGAGCTCCCGCAGGTCACCCTGGGGCGTCACGGCGCTGTTGTATACGGGCTTGGCGGTGGGTTCGGGCGTGGCGTTGTGGATGCCCGCCTTGGTGTTGAAGGTGCCGGGCCTGTGCGCGTGCTTGAGCTCGGGGTCAACCTGCGCGTCCTCGTGTATCCATACTTCCACGCCCTTGCCAATGTTGTCATAGATCCACTTGGCATCCTGTATCGTCAGGCGGATGCAGCCGTGGCTGGCCGTGCGGCCCAGCTTGTTGACCGAGCCCATGTTGATGTTCTTGCGATCGGAGCTGTACAGGAAGGAGTGGAAGGCGATGCTGCTGTTGATCCTGGTCCAGTACTGGGCGTAGCCCCCGCCCCAGGTGGGGAAGTGGGCCCACCGCGCGGTGCGGCCGGTGAGGGTCCAGGTGCCCACGTCGCTGGGGAAGCTGGGCGTACCGGTGGACGCGGTGAATATTTTATATAGGTCGGTAAACTCCTGATTGGCATCCCGGCGGAAAATCTTGATCAGCTGGTTGGCCACGTCCACCTCGACAAAGTAGGGGATGGGCGTGGGCTCCGGCGTGGGGCGGGGCGTGTTGTTGGGGTACACCACATCGGGCGCGAACAGCGCGGCCCAGGTCTCCTCCCCTACGGCGCCGTCATCGGCCAAGCCGTTTTGCTTTTGAAACTCCTTGACGGATGCCTGGGTGTGCTTGTAGTAGCCGCTGGTCACCTTGCGGTCAAAGTAGCCCAGGTGCTCCAGCTGGCGCTGCAAGGTCTCCACCCCCTTGCCGGTGCTGCCGTACTTCAGCTTGCCGGGGTAGGCGGTGTTGGGCGGCTGCGTGGGCGGGGGCACCGGGGTGGGCGTCGCCGCCGGGTCGGGCGTGGGCATCACGATGTCGTCGCTGTACAGGCGCTGCTGGGTGGGCACATCCGCCCGGCCCGTGCTGTCCATGCCGTTATCTTTCTGAAAGTTGCTGATGGCGGCGGTGGTGCCGTCCAGGTAGCTGCCCGACACCTTGCCCCAGTAGTAGCCCAGCTCGCTCAGGCGGGTCTGCAGGGCCTTGACATCCTCGCCGCTGTCCCCCTTCTTGAGGGGGCGGTAGGCATCGCCGTAGATGATGTCCAGCGTTTCAGCGTCGGCGTTGCCGGTGGCCTCCAGGCCATAGGCCTCCTGCACGGCCTTGACGGCCCTGGCCGTCTGATCGTAGTAGTTGCCGGTCACCGGCCCTTTATAATACTGCAACTCCCGCAGGCGGGTCTGCAGGCCTTTGACATCCTCGCCCCGGTCGTTTTTCTTCAGGGCGCGGGCCTCGCTGGTCACCGTCACGGCGCCCTCGGGGCCCTGCTCATCAATGGGCACCGACTCCGCCAGGCCGGGCAGCGCCGCCAGCGCCAGCAACAACACCAGTAACGATAAAAAGCTTCGCTTCATGCAATCCATCTCCTTTGTAGCCGACCCTTAGTGTAATAGTTTCGACACACATTTGCAAGGTATGAACATGTAAAGTTTTTGATTTCTTCATAATATAAGGATGAACCTCCCATTTCTGGGGAGGTTCATCTGCCGAAAAATCAGGGGCAAGGGGCATGTGCCGCTCAGGCTTCTTCCTCATCAGCCAGCTTCTGCCCGCACAGCACGCCCATCGCGGAGGCCATCATCAGCCCGCGGGTCCAGCCGCTGGAGTCGCCCAGGGCGTAGAAGTTGCGGATGTTGGTGTTGAGCCGCTCATCCATCTTGACGCGGTTGGAGTAGAACTTAAGCTCCGGCGAATACAGCAGCGTCTCCACCGAGGCAAAGCCCGGCAGCACCTCGTCCATGGCCTGGATGAAGTTGACGATGTTGGTCATGGCGCGGTAGGGCATGCCGGCGGTGATGTCGCCGGGCACGGCATCGGGCAGCGTGGGCCGCACGTTGCTGCGCAGCAGCTCCTTCTCCCAGGTGCGCTTGCCGTCCAGTATGTCGCCAAAGCGCTGCACCAGAATCTGCCCGTTGGCCAGCATGTTGGTCAATTCCCCCACCTTTTGCGCGTAGGCGATGGGCTGGTTGAAGGGGTAGGTAAAGTTGTGCGAGCTGAGGATAGACAGGTTGGTGTTTTCAGACTTCCTGTCCTTATAGCTGTGGCCGTTGACCACGGCCAGGTCGTTGTCATAGTTTTCCTGGCTGACAAAGCCGCCGGGGTTCTGGCAGAAGGTGCGCACCTTGTCGCGGAAGGGCTTGGGGTAGCCCACTAACTTGCTCTCGTACAGGGCCTCGTTGACCTCCTCCATCACCTCGTTGCGCACCTCTACCCGCACGCCGATATCCACCGTGCCGGGCTGGTGGGCGATGTGGTGCTCCTCGCAGAGCTTCTCCAGCCAATCGGCGCCGCGGCGGCCGGTGGCCACCACGGTGGTGCCGGCGCGTATCTCCATCTGCCCGCCGCCGGTGGCCTTTTCCACCAGCACGCCCAGGCAGGCGCCGTCATCCAGCAGCAGGTTGGTGCAGCTGTGGCCAAACAGAATCTCCACCCCGTTGTCCATCAGGTAGTTTTGAATGGCGCCGTAGATCTCCTGCGCCTTCTCGGTGCCCATGTGGCGGATGGGGCAATCCACTAACTTGAGGCCGGCGCGGATGGCGCGGGTGCGGATCTCCTTGATTTTGTCCGTCGCCTCCAGCCCCTCCACATGGTGGTCGGCGCCAAAGTCCAGGTAAATGGAATCGGTGTAGTCAATCATCTCCTGGGCGAATTTTTCGCCGATCAGCTCGGGCAGCTGGCCGCCCACCTCAAAGGACAGCGACAGCTTGCCGTCGGAAAAGGCGCCCGCCCCCGAAAAGCCGGTGGTGATGTGGCAATAGGGCTTGCAGTTGACGCAGCGCCCCGTCTTGCCCTTGGGGCAGCGGCGCTTTTCAATGGGCGAGCCCTTTTCCACCATGACGATGCGCTTTTTGCTGCCGCGGCGCAGCAGCTGCAGCGCGGTAAAAATGCCGGCCGGGCCGGCACCGATGATGACCAGATCACAGTGCATGAATATTCCTCCGATTTGTATCTGCCTGATACTTTGCCATTCTAAGGGAGCGCGCCCGGGAAGTCAACAGCGCGGAGGGCGGTTTGCACCCCGGCGCCGATGTGGTAGAATCATATCGTGTATAGATATCAATGGGAGGATATGGACGTTGACGTCGGATGACAAGCGGCTCAACAAATACCTGGCCGACAGCGGCTTTTGCTCGCGCCGGGAGGCAGACCGGCTGATTGAGGCGGGCAAGGTCACCATCAACGGGCGCGTCGCCGCCATCGGCGAGCGGGTGCCCCCGGGGGCACGCGTGATGGTGGGCAAGGAGCCCATCGGCACCACCGGGGATACGGTGTACCTGGCCTTTAACAAGCCGGTGGGCATCGTATCCACCGCCGACCCCCGCGAGCCCGGCAACATCGTCAGCTACATCAACTACCCCACCCGCATCTACCCCATCGGCCGGCTGGATAAGGACAGCGAGGGCCTGATATTGCTGACCAGCGACGGCAACATCGTCAACCGCATCCTGCGCGCCGAGGGCCGCCACGAAAAGGAGTACGAGGTGGTGGTGGACAGGCCGGTTACGCCCGACTTTCTGGACAAAATGAGCAAGGGCGTGCCCGTGCTCAACCAGGTCACTCTGCCCTGCCGCACCCGCAAGACCGGCCCCCAGTCCTTCAACATCATTCTGGTGCAGGGGCTCAACCGCCAGATACGCCGCATGTGCGAATACTTGGGCTACCGCGTCACCTCGCTTCGCCGCATCCGCATCATGAACATCCAGCTGGGCCGCATGCGCCCCGGCAGCTTCCGCAACCTGACGGCGGGCGAGCTGAGCGCCCTGCAAAACACACTCAATGGCACGCCCGCGCGCGGCGGCCGGGGATAGACCCGCATGCCCCATAGGGAGCAAGCCACCAACGAACAGGAGGACAACATCATGGTACAAAAAGCTGATGGCATGAACTACGCCCCCAAGGGCAAGGCAGCGCCGGTGGTCAAGCCGGGGGAATTTCCCATCGCTGCCGTGGCGTTGGACCATGGGCATATCTACGGCATGTGCAACGGGCTGACCGAGGCCGGGGCGACGCTGAAATACGTGTGGGACCCGGACCCGGCCAAGGTGGCCGCCTTTCAGCAGGTATTCCCCCAGGCGCAGGCTGCCCGCAGCCTGGACGAGGTGTTGAGTGACCCCGCCATCAAGTTAGTGGCCTCCGCCGCCGTGCCCAGCGAGCGCTGCGCCCTGGGCCTGCAGGTGATGGACGCAGGCCTGGACTACTTCACCGACAAGGCGCCCATGACCACGCTGGACCAGCTGGCCCTGGCCCGGCAAAAGGTGCAGCAGACCGGACGCAAGTACATGGTGTACTACTCCGAGCGCCTGCATGTGGAGAGCGCCGTGTACGCGGGCCAGTTGATCCACCAGGGGGCCATCGGCCGGGTGGTGCAGGTGCTGGGCCTGGGGCCCCACCGGCTCAACGCCCCCAGCCGCCCGGGCTGGTTCTTTGAAAAGGAGAAGACCGGCGGCATCCTGTGCGACATCGGCAGCCACCAGATCGAGCAGTTCCTGTACTTCTCGGGCGCGCAGGATGCCACGATCACGCTGGCGCGCACCGCCAACCACAACAACCCGCAGTACCCCCAGTTGGAGGACTTTGGCGAGTGTGCCCTGGTGGGCGACAATGGTGCGTCCGACTACTTCCGGGTGGACTGGCTCACCCCCGCGGGGCTGAGCTCCTGGGGCGACGGCCGGGCGATGATTTTAGGCACCGACGGCTACATCGAGCTGCGCAAGTACCTGGATGTCAGCCGGGATAAGGCGGGCGACCACCTGTTTTTAGTGGACCACAAGGGCGAGCACTATATGCCCCTGGCCGGCCAGGTGGGCTTCCCCTTCTTTGGCCAGCTGATCCTGGACTGCCTGCACCGCACCGAAAACGCCATGACCCAGGCCCATGCCTTCAAGGCGGCCGAGCTGTGCCTCAAGGCCCAGGCCATGGCGGACGGACTGGGGCAGATATAATAAACGGGTAAACCGCAGATAAAGCCTGTGTAATAATCTGCGGTTCACCTTGACAAAATGGCGCCTTTCCCCGCACAATGGCACTGTGGGCAGTGTTTGTCTGCCCGCGATTGCACCGGCACTGTGCCGTGAAAGGTCGTTACACTATGAGAAAAACCAAGATCGTCTGTACCCTGGGCCCCGCGTCCAACAGCTACGAGATGATCAAGGCGCTTGCTCTGGCGGGCATGAATGTGGCCCGCTTCAACTTCTCCCACGGCACGCAGGACAGCCACCTGGATACCTTCCGCCTGGTCACCCGCGTGCGCAACGAGCTGCACCTGCCCATCGCCACGCTGCTGGACACCCGGGGCCCGGAGATCCGGCTGAAAACCTTTGAAAACGGGCCGATTATCCTCAACGAGGGCGATGCCTTCACCCTGACCACCCGGGATGTGCCGGGCGACCAGGGCATCGTGTCCATCACCTACGGCGGCCTGCCCCATGACCTGCAGGACCATACGCGCATCCTCATTGATGACGGCCTGGTAGAGCTGCGAGTGGAGAGCAAGACCGATACCGATATCATGACCCGCGTGGTCTCCGGCGGGCAGATCAGCAACCGCAAGGGCGTCAACGTGCCCGGCGTGCACCTTTCCATGCCCTATGTCAGCGAGTCCGACCGGGACGACATCCTCTTTGGCATCCGCACGGGCTTTGACTATGTGGCCGCCTCCTTTGTGCGCGGGCGGGAGGATGTGGAGACCATCCGCCAGCTGCTGGATGACAACGGCGGCAAGCATGTGCGCATCGTCGCCAAGATTGAGAACGCCGACGGCGTGGCCCATATTGACGAGATTACCGCCGCCTCCGACGCCGTGATGATCGCCCGCGGCGACATGGGCGTGGAAATCCCCTTTGAGGAGATCCCCATCATCCAGAAGCGCATCATCAAGGCGGCCTCCATGGCCGGGCGGCAGGTGATCACCGCCACCCAGATGCTGGAAAGCATGGTGAGCCACCCCCGCCCCACCCGCGCCGAAATCACCGACGTGGCCAACGCCATCTACGACGGCACCAGCGCCACCATGCTGTCGGGTGAGACGGCCAGCGGCCAATACCCGGTGGAGGCCGTGCTCACCATGGCGCGCATCGCCGAGCGGGCGGAGAACGACATCCACTACCGCAAGCGCTTTTTCGAGCGCAGCGTGGACGAGGTCAACGCCACCATCACCGATGCCATCTCCCACGCCACCTGCCTGATCGCGCTCAACATGCATGCCGCGGCCATCATCAGCGTCACCAAGTCGGGCACCACCGCCAAGATGATCAGCCGCTTCCGCCCGGATATGCCCATCATCGCCTGCACGCCGGAGGCATCCACCTACCGGCAGCTGAGTCTCAGTTGGGGCGTCACCCCTATCACCATCGCCGAGGAGCGGGTGACCGACGTGCTGTTTGAGCAGGCGGTCAGCGCCTCGCTGGATACCGGCCTCATCAAGCCGGGCGACCTGGTGGTATTGACCGCCGGCGTGCCCCTGACGGTCAGCGGCACCACCAATTTGATCAAGGTGGTCAAGGTGCCGGAGTGAGGGAGTCATTCGGAATTCGGAATGAGGAATTCGGAATAATTATCTGTCTGGTATCTTCCGTTTCGCCGCAATAGCAACGAATGCAGGTTCATCGCTTTTCATTCTTTCTTATTTCAACAAAACGCTGTCGGGAAACCGGCAGCGTTTTGTTGTTTCATCCCCTTTCCCCTCTTTCGTGGTTTACAACGGTATTGGTGGTTATACTCCTATTATGGCAACAAAACGCCTGCACATAATACACGGACCGAGAAAGGGGTAGTTTATGTATAACCTGCTTGTCGGCGGTGCCGCCGGCCAAGGGGTGGAGACCACCGTAACAACACTGGAATACTTCTTCAAGCACGCGGGCAACGAGCTGTTTACCACGCGCGATCTGATGAGCCGCATCCGCGGCGGGCACAACTTTTCGCTGATACGCTTTGGCGCGCAGCTGCCGGGCGGGCACAGCGAGCAGTTGGACGGCATCATTGCCCTCAACCAGGAGACGGTTGACCTGCACCTGCCCCAGCTGAGGCCCGAGGGCTTCCTGCTGATGGATACAGGTATCGCCTGTGAAGACCCGCGCGCCCTGCGGCTGGACATGGCGCAGATCGCCAAGGGGCTGGGCAACCAGCGCGCCGCGGGCAGCGTAGCGGTGGGCGCGGTGCTCAAGCTGTTCGGCCTGGCGCTGGACAAGGCGGGCGCAGCCGACGTGCTGCAAAAGACGCTGGACCCCCAACATGTGGCCATCAACGTACAGGCCGTGCTGGCCGGCTATGACAAGGCGCCGGCCAAGTTTGAGCCCCAGGGCGGCCCGGCAGTCGGGCACATGCTGATCTCGGGCAACAAGGCGCTGTCCCTGGGGGCGCTGGCTGCCGGCATGCAGTTCTACACCGCCTACCCCATGTCGCCCGCCACCTCCATTCTGGAGTATCTGGCGCAGCAGGCGCAGGAGGCCGGCATCGTGGTGGAGCAGGCGGAGGACGAAATCGCCGCCATCAACATGGCCATCGGCGCCTCCTTTGCAGGCGGTCGGGCCATGACGGCCACCTCGGGCGGCGGCTTCAGCCTGATGGTGGAGGCCCTTGGACTGGCCGGCATGGCGGAGATCCCCTTGGTGGTGGTCAACGCCCAGCGGCCCGGCCCGGTCACCGGCCTGCCCACCCGCACGGAGCAGAGCGATCTGCAGTTTATCATCTCCGCCTCCCAGGGCGAGTTCCCGCGCATGGTCATCGCGCTGCGCAACCACGCGGACGCCTTCTACCAGACCATCCGCGCCTTCAACATGGCCGAGAAGTATCAGATACCTGTCGTCATCCTGACCGACCAATACCTGGCCGATACAACGGCCAGCGTGCCCCTGTTTGACATGGGCAAGGTGCCCCCCTACCAGCCCGAGCCCGCGCCGATTGAGGGCGAGTATGCCCGCTACCGCTATACGGACAGCGGCATCTCCCCCCGCAGGTACCCGGGCGACCCACAGGCCATCGTCAGCGCCGATTCCGATGAGCACGATGAGCATGGCCGCATTATCGAGGACAGCGAGACCCGCATCCGCATGATGCAAAAGCGCATGGGCAAGCTGGATCTGCTGGCGCAGGAGGTGCAGGAGCCCGACTGGCTGGGCGACGAGAACTCCGAAGTGCTGTTAGTCGGCTGGGGCTCGATGCACGGCCCGCTGGCCGAAGCCGTGGCGCTGCTCAACAGCCGCTCTGGCCGCCGCCACGCCGCCCTCGTCTTTGGCGACCTGTGGCCGCTGCCGCAAAAGCTGCTGCGCCGCGCCGCCGATTCCGCCCGCACCGTCATAAATGTAGAACAAAACTATACCGGCCAGCTGGCCCGGCTGATCCGTCAGGAAACGGGCATCGCCATGGATGCCGGCATCCTGCGCTACGATGGCCGTCAGCTCACGGGCGAGGAGATCGCCCGCCGGGTTGAAAAGGAGGTTCAGCCATGAACAGCACTGCCTATGTAAAGCACGAAACCGCCTGGTGCCCGGGCTGCGGCAACTTCAGCATCCTGGATACACTGAAAAGCACCTTGGAAAAGATGGGCCTGGACCCGCATGACGTATTGCTCGTCGGCGGCATCGGCCAGGCCGCCAAGACGCCCCAGTACCTCAACACCAACACCTTCTGCGGCCTGCACGGCCGCGCGCTGCCCCCGGCCGTCGCCGCCAAGATTGTCAACCCGGGGCTGACCGTCATCATCAACACCGGCGACGGCGACAGCTATGGCGAGGGCGGCAACCACTTCCTGCACAACATCCGGCGCAATGTGGATGTCGCGCACTTTGTGCATGACAACCAGGTCTACGGCCTCACCAAGGGGCAGGCCTCGCCCACCACCATGGAGGGCATGGCCACCGGCGCGCAGCCGGAGGGCAGCATGAACAGCCCCTTCAACCCCGTGCTGCTGGCCCTGGCCGCGGGCGCGGGCTTTGTGGCGCGCAGCTTCAGCGGCCGCCCCGAGCACCTGCAGGCCATGATGGAGCGCGCCATCCGCTACAAGGGATACGCGCTGGTGGACATCCTGCAAAACTGCGTGTCCTTTAACAAGCTCAACACCTTCGCCTGGTACAACAGCCGCGTGCAGGAGATTGACGTCAGCCACGACCCCACCGACCTGATGGCCGCCATGCGGCTTGCCATGACGTTTGGCGACCAGATCCCCATCGGCGTGCTGTATGAGCAGGAGGGCCCCGATTACCATGCCAGGCACAGCCTGCTTCAGACAGGGCACAAGCTGGTCGGGCGCGGCAACGACCCCGCCATGGTGGAGCGGCTGATGCGCAGGATGGTGTAAAAAAAGAGCCTTGTTGAACAAGGCCAGCGATCCACCACGCTAAGTCATGATCGTCTGAGGCCCTGCCATTATCCGGCAGGGCCTCTTTGAATCCTCTATTATGTTCTAATCTTCAAATGCTCCAGCAGGCTGCCATCGTCCTCAAAGACGTGAAAATCCTCCATCCGCAGGGTAACAGCGTCGCCGGGTGCGTAGCTGCCGTAGGCCCGCCCGTCGGTGATCACCCGCAGGCTCAGCTGCCCCAGGCGGATGCGCCAGTCGGTGGTGTCGCCCAGGTAGTACTTTCTGTCCACCGTGCCGTGCAGGCCCTCGCCGCCCGCGGGCAGCAGGCTGATGTTCTGCGGGCGCACGGCCACCTCCACCGGGCCACGCCTGTCCCCCGCGTAGGGCAGGTACTGGTCCACCTCCAGCAGATGGATGCGCCCCGGCTCGGCCGTGCCCTTGAGGAACTCCACCTTGCCCAGAAAATCCGCTACAAACTGGTTGCTGGGCTGGTTGTAGATCTCCTCCGGGCTGCCGCTTTGCTGCACCACGCCGCGGTTGATCAAAAAGATGCGGTCGCTCATGGCCATGGCCTCGGTCTGGTCGTGGGTGACGTACACCACCGCGATGCCCAGGCTCTGCTGAATCTCCTTGATTTCAAAGCGCATGGACTCGCGCAGCTTGGCATCCAGGTTGCTCAGCGGCTCATCCAGCAGCAGCAGCATGGGCTCGGCCACCAACGCGCGGGCCAGCGCCACGCGCTGCTGCTGGCCGCCCGACAGCTGGTTTGGGTAGCGCTGGGCGTACTGCCCCAGGTGCACGATGTCCAGCACCCGGGCCACGCGCCGCTCCACCTCGGCCTTGCTCACCCGCTTGATGGTGAGGGGGTAGGCCACGTTGTGAAACACATCCATGTGCGGCCACACCGCGTAGCTTTGAAACACCATGCCCATGTTGCGCTTTTCGGGCGGTACAAAGGACTTGTCCCCCGATACCAGCGTATCACCGATGTATATTTCCCCGGTGGTGGGGCGCTCAAAGCCGGCGATCATGCGCAGCATGGTGGTCTTTCCGCAGCCCGAGGGGCCCAGCAGCGTGACAAACTCGCCCTCGTGAAACACCTCGCTGAAGTTTTGCAGCACGATGTTGTCGCCAAAGGCTTTGCTGACGTTTTGAATGGTTACGGCAGGCATAGCGTGTTCCTTTCCTATATGGAGAATTCGCCCCGCGTCAGGCGGTTGAGCAGCAGGTTGAGCAGCACCACCACCATCAGGATGCCAAAGGCCATGGCGCAGGCCTGGGGCTGACTGGTATACGTCCAGTACTCATACAGCTGAAAGCCAATGGTCTTGGTGGTGTTGGAGTACAGCAGCGTGGTCATGGACAGCTCGTAGAAGCACGGGATGAAGATGAGGAACCACCCCGCCGCGATGGAGGGGAAAATCAGCGGCCCGGTGATGCGCCCCATGGTCTTAAGCCACCCGGCGCCCGATATGGTGGAGCTTTCCTCCAGCGACACATGTATCTGGCTCATGGCCGACACCACCGTGCGCATGCCCATCAGCAGGTACTTGATGAGGTACGCCACGATGAGGATGTAGGCGGTGTTGTAGATGTTGACGCCGTAGCCGCCCTGCATGGTCATGATCAGCCCCAGGGCGATGACCACCGACGGCGTGCCCGAGCCCAGCGTGATCAGAAAATCCGGCAGGCGGCGGCCCTTGATGCGGGTGCGCTGCAGCAGGTAGCTCATCGTGCAGGCGATCAGAATGCCCACCGTGGCGGCGATGGAGGCGAAGATCAGGCTGTTTTTGAGGCTGGTCAGCGTTTCCCCGCGGGAAAAGATGGTCTCCCACTGGCCCCAGGTAAAGTTGCCCGCCGCCAGCACAGACTTGCCCACGTCAATCTTGAAGGAGGTGGTCAGGATGGTGGTAAAGGGAATCAGCACGATGATCACCGCCACCAGCGTCACCAAGGCGGTGAGCGGCTTGCGCCAGCTGCGCAGCTCCACGATGTTGGGCCGCGTGCTCTTGCCGGACACGGTGACGTATTGCTTCTTTGCCAGCACAAAGTCCGACAGGTAGAGGATCAGCAGCGCCATCAGCATCAAAAAGACGGCCAGGCCGGTGGCATCGTTGAGGCCCTGGGTGCCGCGGCCATAGTACTCGATGATGCGGGTGGTGACGGTGTGCACCTTGCCCGGCGCGCCGATGATGGAGGGGATGCCGTAGCAGCTGGCCGCACTGACAAACACCAGCAGCGCACCCGCGATGAGCGACGGCGTCATCATGGGCAGCGTGACCCTGGCCACCGTGGTCAGCGGCGACGCACCCGACACGCGGGAGGCCTCCTCCAGCGAGGGGTCCATCTTTTCCATCGCGCGGGAGATGGTGATAAAGGCGTAGGGGAAGTAAAAGCTGGTCAGCACCCAGATCATACCGCCCAGGCTGTATACATTCAGCGGCCCCACCGTGGTGTTGAGGTTGAACACCGCGCGCAGCGCCTGGTTGATGATGCCCACATTGGGGTTGAGCAGCCGCAGCCACGCCATGGCGCCCACGTAGGGCGGCACCATGTAGGTGACCACAAACAGCTTGCGGAAGAACTGGCGGCCATACAGGTTGGTGCGGCCCACCAGCCAGGCCAGCGGAAAGGCCAGCAGCGTGCCCAGCGCCATGGTGGCCAGCGCCGCGATGATGGTGTTGGTCAGCGCGCCCCAGTTCATCTGGTACTCGTACAGGCGCTTGAAGGTATCCAGGCTGAATGTGCCGTTGGGCGTGAAGGCCTTGACCACCAGGTGCATCATGGGCAGCAGCTGGAACACCAGCAAAAAGTCCAGGATCAGCAAAATGATGATCCACTGCACGTTCATCTGCCAGCTCTTTTGCGACCACATCAGCACCATGAGCAGCAGCACATTCAGCGCCAGCAGCACGCCGATGAGCAGCAGCGTGCGGCTGTTGCCGTACACCCACTTGGCAAACAGGCTGCCCTGCCCCAGCGCCGCGGCCTGGGCCGCCTGCACCCGCGGGCCGTTTTGTCGCAGGCTCTGGCGGAACTGGCTTTGCGTCTGCGCGCTGAGCAGCTGCCCCTCCGGGCTTTGCGCGGCCAGGTACATGCGCATCAGCGCGGGCATGCGCTCGCCGTCGGGCATCTGGTTTATCTGCGCGGCCAAGGGCTCCCCCACCGTCTGCCCGGCCAGGGCCAGCGCCAGCTCGCGGCGCAGGGCGCCACGCTGTGCATCATCCATGCCGGCCAGCGCAGCCTGCCAATCAGCGCTCAGGCGGCCCTCATCCACGGCATACATGGCGCGCAGCATGCGCAGCCGGGCGGTCAGCCGCTGATCATCCGGCAGCCCTGCGCCAAAGCCCGCGGCCGCCCCCTCGTTGTGGGCGATGCGGAGCGTCATCAGCTCGGCCATCAAGCCGTCGCGCACCTGGGGCAGGGGCTGCCCCTCCTGCACGGCGGTCAGCAGAGCAACCAGCCGCTCATCCGCCAGGCCTTTTTGTGCCTGGGCAGCTTCCTCCAGCGTGCGCAGATACAGCGGGGCCAGCAGGTCGTTGCTGTGCTGGGCCCGCAGGGCGCGCTCCTTGTCCAGCAGCTCCTGGCGGGCCTCCTCGCTGGATACGTCCAGCAGGCTGTCCAGCAGCGGCGCGTAGTCCACCGACTGGCCTGCCTGACCGGCCTGTGCCTGCATGGCGGCCACATAGGCCTTGGCCGCCGCCAGCATCTTGACGCCGTTGACGCCCTCGGGCGTCAGCCCATTCAAAATGACCTTGCTTTGCAGCTGGGGCGGCAGGGCGGCATCCACCGTGGTATCCTGGGGCGCGGCCTCTAACAGCACCTCGGGCAGGCCGGCAAAGTCGCCCCCCAGCGCGGCCAGCTGCTCGTGCAGCAGGCGCACGAGCGACAGCAGCCCGCGGCCGCTGTCGGCAAAGCGGGTGATGCGGCGGGTGCCGATGCCCTCGTCAAACAGGGCGGCCTTGTCCTGGCGCAGCAGGTCGTCAATCTGGGGCTGTATCTGGGTGTTGAGCTCCTGCAGCTCGCCTTGCAGCTGCGCCTGGCGCTGGGGCATCATGGCAGCCAGGCGGGTGATCAGCGCTTCGTAGGCGGGCACCCCCTGGGCGGTTTCGCCGTGGGCCAGCACCTCCACCGCCGTGCGCGCGGGTTCGTAGCGCAGGCGGTCCTCCTCGGGCATCTGGCGCACCAAAACATCCAGCAGCTCCTGCTTCTTTTCGTCGTTCATGCGGGGCAGGTCGGCCTCGGTCTCCCCCCGGTAGAGCGCCGCGTACCATGCCTCCATCAGCAGGGCCTCGGCCTGGCGGCCAAAGGCGTCCTGTATTTTGGGCGGCATGGCGGCCGCCACGGCGGCATCCGCCCGCCCCAGGCCCTCCAGCTCGCGGGACAGGTCGTACACGGCGCCAAAGCCAGCCTGGTCGTCATAGCCCGAGGCGGCAAAACGGCTCAGTCCCTGCAGGCTGACCACTATGATGATGCAGGCCAGCAGCAGCGCGACGGCCAGCCCGGCCTTGACCCGCCTGGCCCGGCGCCTTAACAGGGTGGAAGGTTCGTAGCTCACCGGTCCGCAGCCCTCCGTACAGCTTTTCTATCTGATTGGATAAGGGGGCCGGGTTTGAGGCCGGCCCCCTTTGGATTGATGTTGGTGTTTACTTTGTGGTGACGTACTGTTGGAACTCGGTCTGGATCTCCTCGCGCTGGGTGTAGCAGCGCACCCAGTCCACGCCGATGTCCGTCTTGATGAGCTCCTCGGTGTCGACGCTGTCAAAGGGGATGGCGGTGCTGCCCTTGAACACGGAGTGCATGTAGCCGGCCAGCACAAACTCCTGCCCGGCCTCGGACAGCAGCCAGTCGGTGATGGCCTCGCAGGCGGCGGTGTTCATGTTGGCGCTGCGGTCGGCAGCCACGGTCATCACGGTGGACGGGATGAGGATCACGCCGTCCTCGGGGTAGATGACGCTCAGCTTGCTGCCGTCCTCGTGGCGCTTTTTGAGCACGGACTCTTCCAGGATCATGATGGTCTTGCATTCGCCGGTCTCCAGCTTGGCAAGCGCGGTGGAGCCGGACTCGATCATCACGTTGTTCTCGCCCAACTTCTGGAAATACTCATAGCCGTACAGGTCGCTCAGCGCGGCCACGGCGGCCATGGTGGTGCCGCTGGTCAGCGGGTTGCCCATAGAAATCTGGCCCTTGAGGCTGCTGTCGTTGGCAAAGTCGTAGAAAGTCTTGGGCAGGTCCTCAGGCTTGTGCAGCTCGGGGTTGTAGGCCAGCACCATGTTGCACACGCGCACGGGGTACCAGTAGCCCTGCTCGTCATAGGGGAAGCGCAGTTTGTCCGCCGCGTCCGCCAGCAGGTAGGAGTGCAGCCAGCCGCCCTCCTTGAGCTCCAGCGAGTAGGCGGGCTCGGCCACCAGCATCATGTCGCAGTTGAGGCGGCCGGTCTCCATCTCGCCGGTCAGCTTCTGCTGCAGGGCGCCGGTGCCGCCGTAGAAGAACTCCACCTCCAGGTTGGG
>JAAZBU010000138.1 GCA_012513645.1 Clostridiales bacterium
AGGGCAAGGGAGGAGAGCAACAGCACCAGGGCCATCAGGGTAAGCAGCAGTTTCTTCATGGGAAAACCTCCTTGACATATTCGTGCTGGCAGGAATCAGACATCCCGCAAATGATGATATCAGCATAGCCCTTGCGCACCGCGAAGTCAATACAATCCAGGGGTTCATTGAGAGGATGGCAACTGCCTTCATATGCATCGCCCGGTCGGTTTTGTCCGCGGAACTTGTGCCCTTTGTTGTTTATGGGTATAATAAGCTAGGATCAATCAAGGAGGGCGCCGCATGTACAAACTGCTGCTTGTCACCGACCGGGATGAGGTGGTGGAGGCATTCGAACACCTGACAGACCTGGGGGACATGATGTTTGCGCCCGTGCATATCATCCGGGACGCACAGCAGGCCATCGACTACCTGGAGCGCAGCGCGGTGGATGCGGTGGGCTACTCCTTTGCGTATACCGACCCGGGCATGCTGCACCAGTACCTGGTGGAGGTGCGGCCCAGCCTGCCGATCTTTCAGCCGCACCACCAGCAGGATGACCTGCGTGATGAACTGACGCGCATCCGCCGGTTTCTGGACCGCATGCACGCCGATGATTCTGATGAGGAGTACGATGAGGCAGCGGTGCTGGAATACCTGCGCGACGAGCTGATGCACCAGCTGCTGGCCAGGGAGATCGCCTCCCCGGCCGAGCTGTACAGCCGCCTGCGGCTGATGCGCGCAAATCTGGCGCAGGACCGGCCCGCCTTCCTGTTCGACTTTGATTTGCCCCAGGGCGAGGTATACCTGGAGGGGCGCTGGCACTACGGCCGCGAGCGGCTGGAGAATGCCCTGCGCAGCAACTTCTTTGGCCGCTACGCCGACAACATCTACTACGGCGTGGCTGTGCTGACGCCCAGGCACATCCGCCTGATCGGCTGCCAGCGCTACGACAGCCCCGAGGAGGATGTGCAGGAGGTCAGCCGCCGCGTGCAGCAGCACGTGCAGCAAAAGGTGGCCGACATCAAGGAATACTTGGACCTGGATCTGGACATCGAGCAGTTCACGGTGCTGCGCAGCCTCAACGACATCACGGGAAATGGCCCGGACTGACGAAAGACCGGCCTGGGGATAGCAACCAAGCCAACATTGAAGGAGGGTTCGCCTATGGGTATCCTGGATATGATCAGGGGACAATTCATTGACGTCATCGAATGGACCGATTCTTCGGCCAACACCATGGTCTACAAGTACGACAACCGCGGCAAGGAGATCATGATGGGGGCCCAGCTCACCGTGCGGGAAAGCCAGGTGGCCATCTTCGTCAACGAGGGCAAGCTGGCCGACGTGTTTCAGCCCGGCCGCTACGAGCTGAGCACGCAGAACATGCCCATCATGACCGCGCTGAAGAGCTGGAAGTACGGCTTTGACAGCCCCTTCAAGGCGGACGTGTACTTTATCAACACCAAGCAGTTCCTGGACCTCAAGTGGGGCACCAGCAACCCGGTGATGATGCGCGACCAGGACTTTGGCATGATCCGCCTGCGGGCGTTTGGCATCTATACCTTCCGGGTGTCCGATCCGGTGGCCTTCCTCAAGGAGGTCTTCGGCACGTCGGAGCTGTTCACGGTGGAGGGCGTGGAGGGCCAGGTCAAGCGCACCATCATCTCCTCCTTGTCTGACGCGCTGGCGCAGAGCAAGATCCCCGCGCTGGACCTGGCCGCCAACTATGACGAGCTCAGCCAGTATGTGCTCAACGTGGTCGCCCCCAAGGTTGCGCCGCTGGGCCTGAAGTTAGAGAGCTTTATCATCGAAAACATCAGCCTGCCCCAGGAAGTGGAGCAGGCCATGGACAAGCGCACCTCCATGGGCGTGCTGGGCGACCTGAACCGCTACACCCAGATGCAGGCGGCCGATGCCATGCGCGATGCGGCCAACAACCCCTCCGGCGGCGCCGGCATGGCCAGCGGCATTGGCGCCGGCATGGCCATGGGCCAGATGATGCAAAACGCCATGCAGGGCACGCAGCCCCAGCAGCCGGCCCAGGCCACTGTGCCCTGTGTCAACTGCACCAAGCCCATCCAGCAGGGTGCCCGGTTCTGCCCCGAGTGCGGCGCGCAGCAGCAGGTGCAGACCCAGGCCTGCAAGCACTGCGCCAAGCCCATCCCGCAGAATGCCAAGTTCTGCCCCGAGTGCGGCGGCGCCCAGTAACAAATCAATGCGCCCGGAGGACATGACGGATGGTCAAGAAGCACCGCGGCTTTGAAAAGGTGGACGCCTACCTGATCCCCAAGAAGGAGGCCGGCCCCTACAAGCGGGACCGCAAGGCCGCGCGCAAGCTGGCGGTCAGCGCCATGCGCACCTTCTGCGACCGCGTGGAATGCGGCCTGCACGGGGGCGAGGATGGCGAGGCCGTCATGGGCTTTGACAAGAAGGGCGAGTGCGTTGCCTTCATCCACCTGGACCCGGACGGCGTGCCCGCGATCCTGGAGGCCGCCGAGCAGGGGCGCCTGGTGGAGATGCTCCAAGAAGTATAGTTTCGATTGATTATTTAACCAAGAACCGCCACAGCATGCGTTGCTGTGGCGGTTCTTGGGTGATGCCGTATTCGCTCGTTATACTGAACGAAAGAGTAAACGCAATGATGAACGCAGGATTTTTTCGTTCCCGCGAAGCCGAAAGAAGGAAGCGTAGCGGCGTCTACGCTGACTGAGAAAGGCGAGGCAATCTCCCGTTCCCATACCGTTGAAAGCCCGCTTTCAACGGAGAGGAGCAATCCCGAAGCATAGGCCTCCGGCAGGCTTGCCTGCCGGAAACGGCGCGAAGGGCATTGCGACGAAGACAAGTTCACCGAAGCGTTTATGATTGAGTTCAGTATTAGCGCCAGAATGTCTTTTCTGCCGTGCGCAGCTGCTTCACGTACCAGATCATCAGCGCCAGCGGGAGCAGCATCAGCAGCACGCTGACCCAGGCCTGCTCCTGACCTGAAAGGGATGCACCAGCCAACAGCGCCCCGCACAGCAGCAGGCCCGCGCCCAACACGATCGCCCTTGGGAAGATAAAGGCGATGTACGCCCGGGGGTCCTTGCAGGCTTTGGCGGCACAGTCGGCAGGCAGGAGGATTTTGTTGTCCTTCAGCCGGGCTGTCCTGCGCATCATCACAGCGGAATAGATGAGGTACAGCCCGCTGCCGATAAACAGCGCGAACAGCATGTAGTCCATCATGCCGGAGATGTTGCCGGTGGAGAGGCATTGCTCTGCTTGCATGTATTTCAGCCTTTATATGGTGATGGTTTTATGATGTATTGCGCTTACGCAATATCATTCACAGAACGCCCTTTTGCAAAATGATGCAGCCGTAGGGATTGGTTTCGCTGGTGCAGACCGTTACATAGGCATTGCGGGCCTTTTCATAAAAGGCGGTGCGCTCGATCTCGCCCACGCAGGAGACATCGTAGCCGTTGTCGGCAACCGCCTTCTTGACGCCGTCCCATACGGGGGAGCTGTCCATCACAACGCCGGAATCGGCGTCCGGCACCATGTAGGCGATGGGGTGCTTCTCATACTCCGTATCCAGCGGAAACAGCTTCAGGATGGCGTCCAGCATCTGGGCGGCGCCGCAGCCCTTGGCCTGGATGCTGATGGCGTTGGGCGACTTGGTGATGGGGGGATAGAAGTGATCGGCGATGACAACCAGGTCGCCGTGCCCGGTGTCCGCCAGGGCCTTTAACAGGTCGGAGCCGATGATGTCGGGAATGCCTCTGAGCATGGGGTAGTCCTCCTTTGTATTTGGTTCAGGCAATGCATCAATATCTTGCCTGGTTGGCATGGCGATGTCCGCGCCGGCCTTGTGCGCGGCCACCCCCTGGTTGAAGCCCTTTCCGCCGGGCATGGGGAGATGCGGCGTTCTGGCTATCAGGTCGACCACAAAGCTGCCGAAGACGGTGACTTTATCGCTCATGTAACGGCAACTTCATTCACAGGGCACGGGTCATCCTCGGCAAAAGAGCCGGTCAATACGATTGCGTGCTCTGCTCGTTTTTCAGCAGCTTGACGATGCGGCTGGTGCCCAGCCGGGAGGCGCCCAGGGCGACGAAGCGCCGGGCATCATCCAGGGTGGCGATGCCGCCGGAGGCCTTGATGCGCACGGCGGGGTCAACGTGCTTGGCAAATAGCGCAACATCCTCAAAGGTGGCGCCGCCGGTGGAAAAGCCGGTGGATGTTTTGATGAAGTCGGCGCCCGCCTGGCTGACAATGCGGCACATGCGGATCTTTTCGTCGTCTGTCAGCAGGCAGGTCTCGATGATCACCTTGAGCACCAGCGGACCGGCGGCTGCCTTCAGCTGGCGGATCTCCTCCATCACCTCGTCATCGCGGCCGGCCTTGAGCAGGCCGATGTTGATCACCATGTCGATCTCCGTGGCGCCGTTTGCGATGGCCTCGCGGGCCTCAAACACCTTGCAGCCGGTGGTTGTATTGCCGTTGGGGAAGCCGATCACCGTGCAGATGGGCATCTTGCCCTGCACATATTCGGCCGCTTGCGCCACATAGCACGGGGGGATGCACACGGAGGCCGTGCCGAAGGCCACCGCGTCATCGCAGAGGGCCTTAATGTCCTGCCATGTGGCGGTTTGGCCCAGCAGGGTGTGGTCTACCATGGAAGCTAATTCTTTCGCTGTCATAATTTTCCTTTCCTTTGCCGTTTGTGGCTGCCCTCCTCGGGGTGAAGGCGGTTGTGCGATCATACCGATTTGACACAAACTTGGTGATGTGGGGCTCAGAGGCTTTTCCGGTCAACCGGCAACACAGGGCGTAAAGCGGTCAGCCCTATGGCGCGGGCGAGGGCGGCACGGGTTCGTCCTCTTTTTTGTCTGCCACCCCCGGCAGCAGCTCGCGCACGGTCTGCTTCATTGCCTCCAGCGCGCTGCCCACGGTGCCCGACAGCAGCGCCCGAAACACCTGGCCCATCATGCTGCGGGTGTGGGGGTCAAGCCCCTTCATGGCGTGCAGCATGCGCCGGGCGGACTGCAGGCCGGGGTTGACCAGATCGGTCAACGTTTCCAGCTCGCCCGCGGTGAGCACGCCGTACACGCTGTCGCAAAACAGCCGGCGCTCGTCCAGCGTCATGCCGTGCAGCCATTCATCCAGCGTCTCATCCATGATGCGGCTGGTGCGGGACAATTCCTCCATCAGCGTGAAGCGGTGGGCGCCCGGCTCCACCTCCCAGCTGAACAGATCGTGCTGAAACAGGCTGACCGCGCGGCTTTTGACCACGCGGTAGGGCTTGTGCTGGTTCATCAAAATGCCCACCAGCGAGCCCTGGGGCAGGTAGGAATGGATGCGTTCCCCCAGCGCCAGGTAGCCCTGGGTCCGGGTATCGCGCTCCATCAGACCGGGGCCGTCAAAGCTGTGCACCGACAGGATGCGCGCGCGCACGCTGTCCTCGCAGAAGGCGGCGGCCCACACGGCCAGGTTGCCGCCCTTGGAGTGGCCCAGCAGCACGAGGGGGGCATCGTCCACCGCGGCGGCGGTGTGCAGGTACGCCACCGCCGCCTGCTGGGCGGATACCGGGCTTTCAAAGGACATGTTGAAGTCCTCCTTCCAGCCCACCAGCGAGGCATCGGTGCCCTTGAAGGCCACCGCGCGGCTGCCGTCGGGCAGCCACAGCGTCATGGCGCAAAACTGCTTTTCATCTTCCAGCGACCGCTCGTTGACATAGGCGCTCAGCAGCAGGCCGGCCCACCGCGGTGCCGCGGCCATGGCCTGCAGCAGCTCCAGCCGCTTGCGCAGGAAGATTTCGTATACCTTGGTGGTGTCCTTATAGCCGGCCAGCCCCTGGGCGGCCGCTTCCAGCGTGATATGTTCCTGCGGCAGCACCACCTCGTCCAGCGGTACATACACCAGCTGGGAGAAGGCAGCCAGGTCCACCTCGCCCAGCGGCAGCTGGTCAAGGGAGATTTG
>JAAZBU010000139.1 GCA_012513645.1 Clostridiales bacterium
ACGCCGTCCTTGACCAGCGCGAAGCCAAAGTCGCAGTTGAGGTTGCGCGAGCCGCTGGGCACGGTGATGCCCTCCGCCGTGACGGTGGTGCCGGATACCTCGGGCAGGATGCTGGCCACCAGCTTGTATTCTGTCTGGTGTAGCGTGGCCTTCAGCTCGGGCGGCATGGTGACCTCCACACTGTACTGGCCGGGGTACACATCGCGCAGCAGGTAGCGGCCATAGGCGTCGGTCTGGGTCTCCTGGGCCAGCTGGCCGTACTGGTACAGCCGGATCTGTATGCCGGGCACGCCCGGCTCGCCCGCGTCCTGCATACCATTGCGGTTGAGGTCCAGCCAGGCGTAGTCGCCCAGCTGCCCCAGCGTGCCCATGCCGATGTCCTGCCCGTCGCTTTGCTCGGCCATGGCCAGCGTGAAGGGCACGGAGCGCCCCAGGTTGTCATTGACCACGCCGGCATCGGAGGTGATCAGGCTGAAGCGCGTCATCTCGCTGTCGATCTGGCGGGCAAAGCGGTAGCCATCGGCCAGCGTGACCTCCAGCGTGTATTTGCCGGGGTACAGGCGCTCCAGCCTGTAATTGCCCTGCGGGTCGGTGGTTGTTTCGGCGGCGGGCTCGTTGCCGGGGGATTTCAGCAGCCGCACCGGCAGGCCGGCGATGTGCTCGTGGGTGCCGCCCAGGTTCCACACGCTGCCCGCCAGGGAGCCGAACTGCACCAGCCCCAGGTCCAGCGCCGTGGCCTGCTGGGCGGTATCCAGGCGCATCTGCTTGTCCCAAAGGCCGGCGCTGTTCACCGCGCCTGCCGGGGCATACAGCTCATGATCCTCGGGCAGCTGGACGCTCAGCGAGTAATCCCCGGGGAACAGCAGGGGAATGCTGTAGCTGCCGCCGGCATCGGTGGTCGCCTTAAAGGCCACCTTGGTGACCTGGTGGCGCAGGCGGACTTCAAGCCCTTCGTAGCCGGGCTCGTCGTCTGCGGCCTGGCGGTCCAGGTTGTTGTCGTAGTATACGCGGCCGCTGAGGCTGTGGGCGCTGAGCGAGGCGATGCTGTTGCCCTCGCTGCGCGTGCCCATGCCCACGATGACCTCCGCGTTGGAGGCGTTGGCCGTGGCCGGGTCAAAGGGGCTGTTCTCATCGTAGCCGATCAGGTGCCCCTCGGGCAATGTGACCTGCAACTGGTACACGCCCGGCCGCAGGGTGGCGATATCAAAGCGGCCATCCGCGTCGGTCTGGGCCTGCCTGCTGTTGGCGGCGATGTCGCTTTGCAGCAGCACGGTGATGCCGCTGAGGCCCTCGTCCTGGTCATCCCGGCGGCCATCCGCGTTGCGATCCAGATAGATCTGCCCGGCGTAGCTGCCGGTCTTGACGGCGAACAGCGCATCGGCATTCAGCTCATCGCTGGCCTGCACCGGGAAGGGGCTGCTGGTAAACTGCCTGTCATCGGTGAGCGGCCTGGCAAAGGCCGAGCCCTCGGGCAGCGTGTAGCGCAGGGCGTAGGTGCCCGGCAATGCGCCCTTGAGCAGGTAGCTGCCATCGCTGCCGGTGGTGGCCACGGTGTAGTCGCTTACCGGCTTGCCCTCTTCGTCCAGCAGCTCCACATACACGCCGGGTAGGCCGCCCTGCGTGCCGGTGAAGCCATCCTGCTCGTCGCCCAGCAGCACCTGGCCGTTGATGACGCCTGAGCGGAAGGCCGCCGCGTCCACCCGATCCAACACCTGGCCGGGCTGCACGGGCAGGGAAGCCGTCTCGCCCCAGGCGGCTGTCTGGGTGACGATCTTGCTGCTGCGGTCCGCCGTGACGGTGGGGATGTCGGAGAAGATGTACGGGGATTGAAGCACGATGCGCACCGTGTAGCTGCCCGGGATCAGGCCGGCCAGGTGATAGTCGCCCTCGCCGTCGGTGACCGTTTCCGCGGCCACCAGGCCGCCCGGGCCCATGGCTTGCACGGTGAAGCCGCTGAGCGGCTCCTCGCCGTTATCCAGCACGCCGTTGTTGTTCTGGTCGTCAAACAGCTTGCCCTCGATGGCGGCGGGCAGGGTAATGCCGGCCTTCACCTGGGCGCGCACGCCGGGCTGCAGGGTGTAGGGGATCGTGAGGGACGAGGCCGAGGTATCCTGATAAAACCGGTTGCCCTGGTCATCGCCCGCCACGCTGAAGATCTGCCCGTCGGGCAGCTTGAGCGTCAGGCTGAGCTTGCCCGCGCGCAGCAGGGGGATATGGGCCGCGCCCTGGGCATCGGATACCGCGTTGGCGACGACCTTGTCATCCGACAAGACGGTGAGCTCGGCCCCGGCAAAGGCGGGCTCGCCCTCATCCTGCTGGCCGTTGACGTTGGTGTCGTGGAAGGCCAGCACCTCCAGCGAGGTGTTGGGGATGATGCCGATGCGGCCAAAGTCGCCGGTCTTTTCGGCCTGCACGCGCACCTTGGCGGTCTGGGTGCGGCTGTCGTCCGCGCCAAAGATGGAGTCGCCGTCCGCGATGGTGAACATCATGGTTTCGGGCAGCGTGGCGGTCAGCTCGTACTCGCCCGGCTGCAGGGTGGGGAAGGAGTAGCTGCCATCCGCCGCCGTGACGGTGGTGCGCTCTACACCCATGCTGCGGTGCACCAGCGTGAGCACCAGGCCGCCCAGGCCCTGCTCGTCCGCATCCCACAGGCCGTTGAAGTTGTCATCCTGCCAGGCCTTGCCCTGGCCCGAGCCTGTCAGCGCGCCGCCGATGCCCATGCCGATGCTGCCGCGCGCGGGCAGCGTGAAGGGCTCGGAGCGCCCGTAGTTGCTCTCGCCGGGCACGATGTTGTTGTAAAACAGGCTGATTTTCTTGCCCACCGGGCCGATGATGTAGCTGCCGGGCATGGTGGCTGCCAGCACATAGCTGCCCGGCGCCAGGTTGGTGATGTTGACCAGGCCCTCCTTGTTGGTCTCCCCGCTGCCCACGGCGTAGTAGGTGCCATCCAGTTCAAACAACACCTCGGCCAGCACGCCGCGCAGCAGCGGCTCGCTGCTGAAGCGGCCGCCGTTGAGGTTGTCATCGCCAAAGGCGATGGCGCGCACAAAGCTGCCGTTTTTGGACGGCATGGCGCCCATCGGCAGGCTGGCCCCGCCGCCCGCCTGCACGGTGAAGGGGGCGGTGCGGCCGCCGGTGGTGTTGCTGGGGATCAGCTCGCTGCCGCCCTTTACATAGCGCGTGGGGATGTAGCCATCGGGCAGCAACGCCCGGATGTAGTATTCGCCCGCCGCCACGCCCTGAAAGGCATAGCTGCCGTCCGCCGCGCTGACTGCCGTGCCCGCGGCTTCCTCGCCCTGGGCGTTCAGCCGCAGGAGCGTCAGCTCGGTGCCGGCCAGGCCGGCCTCATCCGCGCCCCTGGCGCCGTCCAGGTTTTTATCGATATAGACGGTGCCGGTGACGGCCCCCTCCTGGGCGGCTGCCATGGCAGGCAGGCCGGTGCACAGCAGGGCTGCAATCAGCAGGTAAATCAGGGCATGGCGTTGGCGTGGCAGCATGGTGTCCTCCCAGTTGTTCATTCGTTGCAGGCAGATTATACCATAGCAGGCGGCGGAGCGCTCAGGCTCCGCCGAAATTTACAGTTCCTTATCGGATCAGGCTTACCTTGGCGCGGTCCCTGCTGGGGGCCGCCTTTTCGTCATCGGGCGTGCCCACGGCGATGGAGATGCGGAACTTGTACCCCGCCGGCATCTGCAGCGCCTGCTCCAGCTCGGCCCTTTCCTCCCCTTCAAAGGCGAAGCGCACCAGCCCCACGATCACGCTGCCCAAGCCCATGCTTTGGGCGGCCAGGGCGATGTTTTGCACGGCGATGCCGCAGTCCACGGGGGAGAAGGTGCTGTCGGGGGCGGAAATCACCACCACCGTTGGCGCGTGATAGAAGACGTTGAAGGCCGGGTCCTCAAACCGGGGGCTGCGCTCGGCCTCGGGCAGGGTGTTGTTACGCTTGCGGGCGGCTTCGGTCAGCTGCTGGCTGAGCTCGGGCTTTTGCACAATGCTGAAGTGCCAGGGCTGCTTGTTCTGCGCCGAGGGGCTTTGCAGCATGGCGTCAATCAGGGCGTTCAGCTGGTCTTCGGTCAGCTGGTCCGGCTTGTAGCGGCGGTGGCTGCGCCGCGAGGCGATGGCGGACAATACGGGGTTTTCCATGGGGATACCTCCTTGCGTGCTGGTATTGGGGATGATAGACTGACAAAAAGGTCTGGAGGAACAACATGGGGCATGATGCATGGATGCGCCTGGCGCTGGAGGTGGCCGCCCAGGCCGGGGATGATGTGCCGGTGGGCGCGGTGGTGGTCAGGGAGGGGGAGGTGATTGCCTCCGCCCACAACAGGCGGGAAAAGGACAATGCCCCCTTTGCCCATGCTGAGCTGCTGGCCATGGAGCAGGCGGCCCGGGCGCTGGGCACCCGCAGGCTGACAGGCTGCACCCTCTACGTCACGCTGGAGCCCTGCCCCATGTGCGCGGGCGCTTTGGTGATGGCCGGCATCGACCGCTGCGTGTTTGGCGCCTTTGATCGGCAGTACGGCTGCTGCGGCAGCGTGTATGCCCTGCCGCTGGATTATCACTTTGCCCACCGGGTGGAGGTGATCGGCGGCGTGCTGGAGGAGGAAGCAGGCGCCCTGCTGGACGCGTTTTTTGCCCGTCAGAGGGCGGCGCGGTAGATGGCCAGCACATCCGCCCGATCAAGCGGCCGGAAGAAGCCCAGCGTGCCTTGGGCGGAATAGGGGGCCTCGTCGGTCAGCTTTTCCAGGTCCTTTTCCTGCACGTTAAACTCGCTTAAGGTCTGGGGCAGCCCCAGGCTGTTAAAGAAGGTCCGCAGCGCGCGGATGCCCGCCTCGGCCTTGCTCTTGGCATCGCCGCTTGTATCGTCTACACCCATCACCTGCACGGCAAAGCGCTCAAAGCGTGCCACATCGTGGTCCAGCTGATGCTGCATCCAATGGGGATACAACACGGCCAGCACCGCGCCGTGGGCCGCGCCAAAGCGGGCGGATACCGCGTGGCTCATGCCGTGGCAGCTCCAGTCCTGCTGGCGGCCGGGGCTGAGGGTGTCGTTGTGCGCCAGCGTGCCTGCCCACATCAGGTCGGCATGGGCGGCATAACTCTCACCCTCGGCCAGGGCCTTGGGCCCGGCGGTGATGATGGTGCGCAGCGTGCCCTCGCACAGCTCGTCGGAAAGTGTGACGTCCTTGGTGTTGGTGAAGTAGCGCTCGAAGATATGGGCCATCATGTCGGCCACGCCGTTGGCCTTCTGGTTGTTGGGCAGGCTGTAGGTGAGCGCGGGGTTCATCAGCGACAGCCGCGGGCGGTTAAACTCGGTGCGGGTGCCGCGCTTGAGCATGCTCTGCTCATTGGTGATGACCGAGCTGTTGCTCGATTCGCTGCCCGCAGCCGACAGGGTGAGCACCGTGATGATCGGCAGGCCATCCGCGGCCTGCGCCTTGCCGGCGTACAGGTCCCAGAAGTCGCCGGGGTAGCGCACACCCAGGGCGATGGCCTTGGCGGTGTCGATGGCGCTGCCGCCGCCCACGCCCATTACGGCCTCCACCTGCTCGGCCTTGGCCTGCTCGATGCCCTGGTACACCAAGCCGGACAGGGGGTTGGGCAACACGCCCCCCAGCTCGCAATGCCTCACGCCCGCCGCATCCAGCGATGCCTTGACGCGCGCCAGCACGCCGCTGCGCACCACCGAGCCCTGGCCATACACCAGCAGCACCTTGCCGATGCCCAGCTTGCTCACCTCTTCGCCTGTGCGCGCCTCCGCGTCCGGCCCGAATACAAACCTTGTCGGATTGTGGAATACAAATGCATCCATGGTTCTTCCCTCCAGCCTGTTATTGTGTGTAGATCATACCCATTGAGTATACCAGTTTTGCCATGCAAGCGCAAAAGCAAAACAGCCGCAATG
>JAAZBU010000017.1 GCA_012513645.1 Clostridiales bacterium
TAGGATTTTGTCCTGTCAGCAGGGATGGATCCTCTGAAATCCTTCGTTCGCTGCACCGACGGTGATGCGCCTGTAGCTCAGTCGGACAGAGCAACGGCCTTCTAAGCCGTGGGTCAGGGGTTCGAATCCCTTCAGGCGCGCCAGTCGTGGTGGGTATAGTTCAGCGGTTAGAGCGCCAGATTGTGGATCTGGATGTCGTCGGTTCAAATCCGATTACCCACCCCATTTTCGGCCCAGCGTCCTGCGTTGGGGTGTCGCCAAGCGGTAAGGCACGGGACTTTGACTCCCGCACTCGTAGGTTCGATCCCTGCCACCCCAGCCAACCTCACCCTGCGGCGCCTGGCCACCTCAAAACCTGTTCGATTGTGAACGGGTTTTTTGTTTATATGGAAAACAAAGGCCCGCGCCTGACATCTACCTGCGCGGGCCTTTGATCGCCGGAATGATTTACAGTTCGCTGATGTTGTAGGGCGTGGTCTGGTACACAAAGTAGTTGAGCCAGTTGAAGTACAGCAGGTTGGCGTGGGCGCGCCAGGTGACCCGCGGCGGCTGGGTGTCGTCATCCTGGGGGTAGTAGTTGCGCGGCACCTCGATGGGCAGGCCGGCGCTCTTGTCACGCAGGTACTCTTGCTCCAAGGTGCCCGCGTCGTATTCGGAGTGCCCGGTGATAAACACCTGCTGCCCGCGCTCGGTCATCAGGGCGTAAATGCCGGCCTCGTCGGAGGCGGCCAGGATTTTCAGCTCGGGCACCTTTTCCACATCCTCGCGGCGGATGGAGGTGTGCCGGGAATGGGGCACCATGAACTTGTCGTCAGACCCGCGCATCAAAATGGGGTTTTTGTATTCCACCCTGTGGGGGAACACGCCGAACAGCTTCTTGTCCAGCGTGTACTTGGGGATGCCGAAGTGATAGTACAGCGCGGCCTGGGCGCCCCAGCAGATGTGGAAGGTGCTGAACACATGCGTCTTGCTCCACGCCATGATGTCGCACAGCTCCGGCCAGTACTCCACCTCCTCAAAGGGCATCAGCTCCACCGGCGCGCCGGTGATGACCAGGCCGTCGTACTTCTGGTGCCTGACCTCGTCAAACGTCTTATAAAACGACAGCAGGTGCTCGGGCGGGGTATTCCTGGCCTGGTGGCTGCGGGTGTGCATCAGTTCCAGCTCCACCTGCAGGGGGGTGTTGCCCAGCAGGCGGGCCAGCTGCGTCTCCGTCTGTATCTTGGTGGGCATCAGGTTGAGCAGCAATATGCGCAGCGGGCGGATATCCTGGCTCAGCGCCCGCGTTTCCGTCATTACAAAGATGTTTTCGTTGAGCAGCGTCTCGGTGGCAGGCAGCCGGTTGGGGATTTTGATCGGCATATCGTTACCTCGCTCTTATGCTTGGGTGTTCATCAGGGCCAGCGCCTGGCGGATATCCTGGATGATGTCCTCCGCCGCCTCGATGCCCGCCGACAGGCGCACCAGGTCCGGCGAGACGCCGGCGGCGTGCAGCTCCTCATCGCTCATCTGGCGGTGGGTGCTGCTGGCGGGGTGCAGACAACAGGTCTTGGCGTCCGCCACATGGGTGGCGATGCTGGCCAGCTTCAGCCCCTTCATAAAGGCTTCCGCCGCCTGGCGGCCGCCGCGCACGCCAAAGCTGACCACCCCGCAGCAGCCGTCGGGCAGCAACTTTTGCGCCAGCGCGTAGCCGGGGTCGCCGGGCAGGCCGGGGTATCTGACCCAGGCGATCTGCTCGTGGCCGTTTAAAAACTGCGCCACCTTCAGGCCGTTCTCGCTGTGGCGCTGCATACGCAGGTGCAGGCTCTCCAGCCCCAGGTTGATCAGGTAGGCGTTCTGGGGGGATTGTATGGCGCCAAAGTCCCGCATCAGCTGCGCCACCGCCTTGGTGATGTAGGCGCCGCCCAGGCCGAAGCGCTCGGTGTAGGTGATGCCGTGGTAGCTGGCATCCGGCGTGCACAGGCCGGGGTACTTGTCCGGGTATTTCGTCCAGTCAAACCGGCCGCTGTCCACCACACAGCCGCCCACCGAGGCCCCGTGCCCGTCCATGTACTTGGTGGTGGAGTGGGTCACGATGTCCGCCCCATGCTCAAAGGGGCGGCACAGGATGGGCGTGGCAAAGGTGTTGTCCACAATCAGGGGCACGCCGTGGGCGTGTGCCGCCTTGGCAAACCGCTCGATGTCAAACACCACCAGCGCGGGGTTGGCAATGGTCTCGCCAAACACCGCCTTGGTATTGGGCTGAAAGGCCGCGTCCAGCTCCTCATCCGTGCAGTGGGGCGATACGAAGGTAAAATCGATACCCATGCGCTTCATCGTGACGGCGAACAGGTTGTACGTGCCGCCGTAGATGGCGGTGGAGCACACGATGTGGTCGCCGCAGGAGGCGATGTTGAAGATGCTGTAAAAGGAAGCCGCTTGCCCGGACGAGGTGAGCACGGCCGCCGTGCCCCCCTCCAGGTTGGCAATCTTGGCGGCCACGTGGTCGTTGGTGGGGTTGGCCAGGCGGGTGTAAAAGTAGCCGCTGGCCTCCAGGTCAAACAGCTTGCCCATGTCCTCGCTGGTATCGTACTTAAACGTCGTGCTCTGCACGATGGGCACCTGCCTGGGCTCGCCGTTGCCGGGCCGGTAGCCGGCCTGCAGGCAGCGGGTCTGAATGCTGTAGTTCTCCATGGCGTCCTCCTTGATGCCCGGCTGAAATGCGGGCAACAGCATGAATTATTCGGGATATGGGCCGGGCTTGTCAACAAGGGCACGCCGATAAACATGATAAAAACTGAACGAGGGGCGGCTGTTGTCCCGCTGCACATCAGGATATGCGAATAAGGATTCCTCGAGCACCAATATGCACCCCCTCGTTGGTTGGGGGTGCATATCACACAGGGGTTATACTTTTATTCATGGTTTTCGGCTTACTTGCCGTATAGCGCCTCCCACTCGCGCTCAAACTTTCGTTTGCCAAACAGCCGGTAGAGCAGGCGCACAGGCGAAGGCACCTTATGCCAGAAGCTATCCGCAAGGGCTTTGGTGGGGGCGCAGCGTTGCAGATACCCCAGGCTGATCAACAGGCGGTTGCGGGGCGTTTCCTTCCTGCCTTGCAAGGAGGCCATGTCCCACTCAGCTTGTGTCAACACCTGGGCGGCCACAGGCATGATGCTGCGCTCCTCATCGTCTAAGTGCGCTAAAACCTTTCCCTGCAGCGCCAGGAGCGCCTCGCGCAGGGGTTCCTTCTTTTCGGGCGCGGCTGCCCATTCGGTCAGCAGGGCGCGCACATGCTGCACGTCCGTTTCGATGCCGGCATGGTCGCGCTTCATGCGTTCAATGTCCTCCCGGGCATGGGGGGGGCCGCTGGGCAATCAGGTCCCAGTAGAGGGTGTCTTCGTGCACATGGTGGTTGTTGAGCACCACCAGTATCTCGTCCAGGTGGTCCCTGATCAGGGCGATGTGCGCCGCATCCCGGGGATCTGCCTCGGCGATCAGATCCGGTGCCCGGCGCAGCGCATTGCGGAATACCGCATGGATCACCAGCAGCTCTTCGGTCTGGCAGCCCGGGGCCTGGTTGGGTGCGCCTTGGGGAGCGTCCGTGTTCATTTGTTTCTCCTTCCTGATTGAGCATGACTGGTTCATATCGTAGATATTGGAATAGTAAAGGGGAATGGTCGCGTACTGTTCATTGAATACTCGCTATGGTTTCTGTGCCGTGCTCGCATTATACCCATGCTTTGCTTTATGAAACTGTCCGAGGATGCGGGGGCGCTGTGCACGGACAGCGCGTTTTCTATCTGGGTGCGCCTGAAAAACGAACAAAAACGATGAAAAACAGCCCTGAATTGCAACAGTAAGTGAAACAAGAGCCTTCGGATGGGAGCGGGCTTGAGCCCGCTCAGGCTGCCTCGGGGCGCCCCGAGGCGATTTTTGCACTCATCCCATTTAAAATCCGGCGTGGCAAA
>JAAZBU010000140.1 GCA_012513645.1 Clostridiales bacterium
GCCTGCGTACCGTGCCCATGATGCTGGGCCAGCCCCAGGCAGAGAGCAGCTTCCGCGAGGCGCTGGACGAATTGGCCGCCACCGGGGCGCTGAGCGATGACAAGCGGGTGGAGAAAATCATCATGGCGTCCTGCAAGCAGGCGGTCAAGGGGGGCGAGCGGCTGCCCGACGAAGCGCTCATCGCGCTGGTGCGCGGGGTGCTGGATGGCAATGTGACCCCCACCTGCCCGCATGGGCGGCCGCTGATGATGCAGCTGACCCGCACGGAGCTTGAGAAGCGCTTCCAGCGCATCCCCGGCTGATGGATAAGCCTGCCGTCATTGGCCTGGTAGGGCCCACCGCGGGGGGCAAGACGGCGCTGTCGCTGAGCCTGGCCGCGCACCATCCCATCGAGGTTGTCTGCATGGATTCCATGCAGGTATACCGCGGTATGGACATTGGCACCGCCAAGCCGACGGCGGCCGAGCAGGCCCGCATTCCCCACCACATGCTGGATGTGGCCGACCCGGCGCAGCCCTACAGCGTGGCGGAGTACCGCGAGGGGGCGCTGGCGGCCATTCAGGGCATTCTGGACAGGGGACACATGCCGGTATTGGTTGGCGGCACCGGGTTATACCTGCGGGCGCTCAGCCAGGGGCTGACGCTGGGCAATACCCCGCGGGACGACGCGGTGCGCGGCAGATACGAGGCAATGCTGGCAGCTGAGGGAAAGCAGGCCCTGCACGACCAGCTGCGCCGGGTGGACCCGGTCAGCGCCGACAGGCTGCACATCAATGACACCCGGCGCGTGATTCGCGCGCTGGAGGTGTGGGCCGTGACGGGCGAGCCGTTTTCGGCCCAGCGTGTGCCCGAGGGCCAGGAGCCCTACCGCTTTTTGCTGTACGCGCCGGATTGGCCGCGGCAGGCGTTGTATCAGCGCATCGACAGCCGGGTGGACCAGATGTTGGCCCAGGGGCTGTTGGATGAGGTGGATGGCCTGCTGCGGCAGGGCTTGACGGCTGACATGCAGAGCATGCAAGGCCTGGGCTACAAGGAATTGGTGCCCTGCCTGATTGAGCAGGCCGATGTCGGGGAGGCGGTGGCGCTTATCAAGCGACGTACGCGCAACTACGCCAAGCGGCAGCTTACCTGGTTTCGGCCGGATGGGCGCATCCGCTGGCTGGCCCCCGAGGGCATGGAGGAGGCGCTGCCCCAACAGGTGCGCCTGGATATGGAGGAGAAATGACCATCGCCGAGCGTATCGCGCGGGCCGAAGCTGCCTGCGCGCCTGTATTTGAGGGGATAGACCGCCGGGAGCTTCACAACACCAAGCGGGTATTGGAGCTGTTTCAGCGCCACCGGGTGGCCGCACGGCACTTTGCCGGCAGCGAGGGCTATGGCTATGGCGACATCGGCCGGGATACGCTGGAGGCCATCGTGGCCGACTTGTTCCAGACGGAAAGTGCCATCTTCCGCCCCCAGATTGCCAGCGGCACCCACGCGCTGAGCCTGGGCCTGTTTGGCCTGCTGCAGCCGGGCGACCACCTGCTCAGCGCCTGCGGCGACCCCTACGACACATTGGCCGATGTCATCGGGCTTAACGGCCCTGTGCCCGGCTCCTTGGCCGAGATGGGCGTCACCTATGGCATGGTGCCGCCGGGGGGCGATGGCGGCATCGATGTGGAGGCCGTGCTGGCCGCCCTGCAGCCAGATACCCGGGCGGTTCTGGTGCAGCGCAGCCGGGGCTACGCCTGGCGCAACAGCCTGCTGCCCCGGGACATGGCGGCGCTGTTTGACGCGGTCAAGCAGGCGCGGCCCGATGTTTATCTGTTTGTGGATAACTGCTACGGCGCCTTCACCACGGAGGATGAGCCCACGTTCTACGGGGCGGACGTGGTGGTGGGCAGCCTGATTAAGAACCTGGGCGGGGGCATGGCGCCGACCGGCGGGTACCTCGCAGGCACCAAGGCCGCCATCGAGCGCATCGCAGCGCGCCTCACAGCCCCCGGCATTGGGTTGGAGGTGGGCAGCTACGCGCCCGGTTACCGGCTGTTTTACCAGGGACTGTTCATGGCGCCGCACACGGTGGCCCAGGCGCTCAAATCCGCGGTGCTGGCGGCGCGTGTGTTCGCCGACCTGGGGTATGAGACCACCCCTGCCTTTGACGCCCCCCGCGCGGATGTGATTCAGGCCATCCGCTTTGGTGCGTCCGAGCCCCTGATTGCCTTCTGCCGGGGCATCCAGGCGGCTTCTCCGGTGGACAGTTTCGCGGCGCCCGAGCCCTGGGATATGCCCGGCTACACCGATCAGGTCATCATGGCGGCCGGCACCTTTGTGCCCGGCGCCTCCATCGAGCTCAGCTGCGACGCCCCCATCCGCCCACCCTACACCGCCTACCTGCAGGGGGCGCTGACCTATGCGCACGGCAAGGCCGCGCTGGAAGCGGCGCTGGGCGCAATCGTGTAA
>JAAZBU010000018.1 GCA_012513645.1 Clostridiales bacterium
CCAGCAGCGTGTAGCGGGATGCGGCAGCGCTGTCATTATTCAGGAAGGATGTGCCCTTGCGGTCAGCCAGCGGCACGGCCATGTAGGTGTCGGCCAGGGCACACAGCTGGGCGAAGGTCTTGGGCACCAGGTACCTGGACAGGCCCAGCTGCGCCCAGGTCTCGTCCCTGCCAGCGCCAAACTGGTAGGTGCCGCCAAAGATGCCGACCGGCAGGGCATAGGCGTTGCCATCCTGGCTGACGGCCTGCTGAATGCTTTGGTGTATGCGGGCGACTTTGCCGGCGATGACCGGGTCATCCGACAGGTTCAGCAGGCGTCCGTCCTTTACCAGGCTGCTGAAATCACCCTGTGTGAGGGATATGTAGGCCACGTCCCAGGCGTTTTCGGGGTTTAATATGTGCTCAAACTCCGCATCATATTCCACTTGAATCCTTTCGATCTGACGGGCGGGGTTCTCGGCCAGAAAAACCTCGTCCATGCTCCAGCCGTAGCCCAACACCCTGACGATACCCGGGGCGGACGGGGGTGCCGCGGCCGGCTCTGCCGGCGGGGTCTGGGCGGCAATCTCGGCCTTGGCGGTCGCAGACAGGGCGGGGGATACGCGCACCGTCCAGGCATCCCGGTGCAGGTCATCCCGCATGCCCTGGGCATCCGTCTCGCGGAAGCCGACAGACATCGACAGGTCATAGCTCTCCGCCCGGCGCAGCTGTCCATCGCTCACCGAAAAGGCAAAGCGCACGGTACCATCCTCCTGCGGAATCAGGCTGTATCCGGTGTCTGCCTCCACGGCCTGTTGGCCGATGACAATGTTGTTCACCCGCACCCACATCGTCAGCATCCTGGCGCCATGATTTGCCGCCAGCTCGCTGTAGCTGAGCGCGGTATCCGGGATGTTCATCTCCATGTCATAGTGCACGGCGTAGCCGGCAGGGTCGTTCACGCTGTAGTCCTCGGGCACCAGCACCACATTGCTGCCCGCCTTGGGGGCAATGATGCCCGTGCCGTACAGGCCCGGCATATTGCCCTCGGCCTGGTAGACCACTTCCTCCAGGGTGACCAGCAGGTCGTCAAAGGCGTGGGTTTGGCCGACGGTTGCGATGTCGCCCTTGAGCAGGGCCTCCTCCTTCTCCTTGCCATAGAGGAAGCCGAACACCTCGGCCGTGGGGGACAGCATGGCTGCGACTGCAACAGCCGCCAGCAGCAGCGTCAGGGCCAGCGCCAGGGCGAGGCCAAGGCTTAGTTTCTTTTTCATTACAGGGGTCTCCTTTCCCGCTTTCAGGTAATCCAGGTTGTGCGCAACAAAGGCGGTGAAGGCAGGGGGCGTCTCGGGGAACAGCGCTTTCAGGCGCTCGCTGCTGAGCGCATTCTTTTTCTTCATCATGGGGCTACCTCCCAGTCCACTAACCTTTGTTTGAGTGCCCGGCGGGCGCGGAACAGCCTGTTTTTTACCGCTGTTGCCGTGATGCCCAGCGCCCGGGCGGTCTCTTTGGCAGTAAAGTTTTCCATGTAGTAGAGCAGCACGGGCGTGCGCAGGTTTTCGGGCAACAGCGCGATGGCCGCGCTCAGCTCCGATTCCTCCGGCTGGTGTTCTTCCCCGGTGCTTATCACCTCGGTCACGGGGGATACGCGCATGCGCTGGCGCTGGATGTTGCGGCACTCGTTGATCACGATGCGCGTGAGGTAGGGCCGGAAACGCGCCGGGTCTACCCTGTCGCGCGTGGACCAGGCCTTGAACAACGCCTGCTGCACGGCGTCCTTGCAGTCTGCCTCATGGCGCAGTATGCTCATGGACAGTCGGTACAGCGCCGGTGTCAGCGCCAGTGTCTCCTCGGTAAACTGTTCAACAGAAATCATGAACTGCTCCTTACAGGGGTACATACCTTGAAAGCGCGGATGCATCCTCTTGCTCTCATTTATATATACGGCCGGGAAGTGCAAAAGGATAGATAAAAAGAAAATATGATGCCCGGCAGCAAAGAAAGACACCCAGCCTGGCAAATGCGCAGCTGGGTGTACTGTAAGGCCGCCGGCTGTTGGGGCGGCTACTCCTGCACCCGCCAGATCAGGATGGTCAGCGCGCCGTCCTGGGCGCTGCCGTCGATGCGCACGGGGAAGGGATACAGGTTGCGGAAGACCAGGTTGAGGTTTTTGTTGCCCACGGCAGCATCCGCGTGCAGCGGCAGGTAGCTGGCCCCGCTGGGCCCGTGGGGGCGGCGCTTGAGTATGTTCAGGCCGGGCAGCTGCATCAGCGCGTTGTACAGGGTGCTGCTCACCTGGCAGGTGCCGCCGCCGTAGCCCAGCACGGTTTCGCCGTCCACCAGCACATTGGCCGGCAGGTAGCCCGAGCGCGCGTTGTAGGGCCCCACATCGCGGTTGAAGTCAAAGACTTCGTTTTGCGCCATCACAAAGGGGCGCATGCGCTCACAGGCCACGGTGATGTTCTGCATGCGGCCCAGGTTGGTTTCATCGGTGGTGATGCGGTAAAAGGAGGTGTAGGCCGCGATGGGGGCGCTGTCGTCCGCCGTGTCCACGCTGTCAAACAGGGGCTGCAATTCGCTCAGCAGCCGGGTATCGACATACCCGTACTGGCGGTGGTAAATCAGCTTGCCCCAGCCGTTTTCCATGCCGATAAAGGCCAGCCGTGCGCCGGGATGCAAGGTGATCAGCGTGTCGCTGCCGGCATCGGGCGCGGCCTTGACGGGCGCCTCCTGCGCCACCCAGCCGATGTAGCCGGAGGTAACGGCGGGGTACTTGGGCGTGCGCGCCGCATCCACCGGAGCCACCCGGGTATCGTCCACATAGCGGCGCCGCACATAGCCGGTCATGCCATTGGTGCGGATGTACAGCCAGTCGGGCGCCATCTCCAGAATTTCGATGGGGTAGCGCACGGACAGGTAGCTGACAATGGGCGCGTCATTATTGGGCTGGCTGAGCAGATGCGTTGGCTTGGCCAGCCTCCCGGTGTACAGCGCCGCGGGCTCCGCCGCCTGCTGTGCCACGGCGGATGCCGTCAGCAAAATCAACAGCAGGATGACCGCAACGGCGCGCTTCATGAGCGGATATCGTCCCGGTAAAAGGCGATGAACAGCACGCCGTCCTGCACGTGGGAGCTGATGCGGATGGCAAAATCGTAATCGTTGCGGAAGATGAAGTTGAGGTCGCCCGAGGAGGCGTCCACCCCATGGGGCAGGTAGGGGGCGCCGTTGCGCCCGTGGGGCGCGCGGGCCAGCACGGTCAGCCCGGTCAGCTGCAGCACCACGTTGTACAGCGTGCTGCTCAGCTGGCAGCTGCCGCCGCCCACCGAGGGCACCAGTTCGCCCTCAAACAGACCCCAGGAGCTGAGGTACCCGTTGCGGCGGGAGAAGGGGCCCACGGTGCCGTTGAAGTCCAGCGTCTCGCCGGGCTGCATCACGCGGTCCATGCGGTCCACGCCCACCTTGATGTTCTCGATGCGGTTGAGGTTCATGTCATTCTCGGCGATGTTGTAAAACGAGTTGTAGACGGCCAGCGGGGTCAGCTGGTCGCCGCTTTGCTCGTTGGGTGCAACCATCTGCAGGTCGGGCAAATTGGCCGTGTCCACATAGCCAAACTGACGCTTGAAGATCAGCCGTGCCCAGCCGCTCGATATATCCACAAAGGCCAGCTGCGTGCCCGCCTGCAGGGTGATCAGCACCTCGCTGCCCACCTCCGGCGCGGCCATCACCTGGGTCTCCCTGTCCAGCGTGGTGTAGTACTGGCTGACCACCGTGCCGTAGCGCGGCGTGGTCACAGGATCCACCGCCACGATGTTGGAGGTGCGGTGCCGCAGCACAAAGCCCGTGCGCTTGCCGTAGTTGATCTCCAGGTAGTTGGGCAGCACATCCACAATGTCGATGGAGGAGCCGGCCTTCAAGGTGCCCAGGCGCTTGACGCTGCTGTCCGGGCTGATCACGTCGGGCGTGTAGTAGACGCCTGTGCCGCTGTCCGCCCCATAATCCAGCGAGATGCGCCCGGTATAGATCACGGGCTTTTTGGTGGCGGCAATAGCGCCCTGGGGGGCAGCCATGCCCAGCACGAGGGCGAGAAGCATCAGGCACGCGGCCAATCGTTTTTTCATCATGAGGTTCACTCCTTGTTGTCGGGGGTTTGCTTTTTCTCGAGCTTTTTGTAGCTGCCGTCCTCCTGCTGGAGGTACACATTGTCCAGCTGCTGGCGGAATCCGTCGCGGAAGTCGGCCAGGTATTCGCGCCGCAGGTCCTCCAACTCAATCAGCTCAGCGCTGCTGAGGCCCTGCTCGCGCTTTTTGCGCGACAGCGAGAGCATGTATGCTACCCTCTCCTTATCCATGATACCCAATCCTCTCCAACATCCGCAACCCCAGCCCCATGGGCAGACATAATAGCAAAGTATATAGCCCGTAGGTGAGCCACTTGCTCATCTCAGACCGGTCCACCTTGAACTCCAGCCACAGGATGCCGCCCAGAATGACAGGCAGCAGGCCCAGCGTCCACACGGCCAGTATTTTGTGCCCGCCCTGCCGCAGCAGCCGCACGGCCAGATAGATCAGAATCAGGGAAAACAGCGTCACGGCCAGCACCTGCTGCAGGCCCACAAAGCTGAAGCGGATATGCTGGTCAAAGCGCAGGCTTTCAAACAGTGTCTGCGTCACGCCGAAGGCCAGCCCGGCAAACAGCGCGGTGCGCCCCGCCTCGGGATGGCGGCGCAGGCTGCGCAGGGCCAGCAGGCACAGGATCAGCGCCCCCGCGCTCTCAAGCAGGTAGGTGCGCAGGTAGGCGTCATAGTCGTCCCGCATGGCCAGAAAGGTGTTGTCCAGCACGCCGGTGACCAGCGGCCGGCTGATGCCCAGCGCCGTGTACCCCTCGCCCAGCCGGGCGACGGCGATAAAGGCAAACAGCGCCGGGGCCAGCCTGTCCAGCCACAGCGCCGCCTTGACGCCTGTCAGCCTCGCGGCCAGCAGGCCGCCCAGCACCGCGCCCAGCAGCGCGCCAAACATGGAGAAGCCGCCCACCCGCAGGTTGAGCACATTGGCAGGCGTGAGGAAGGGGGCGAAGGTGATATCACACAGCACATACACCAGGCGCGCCAGAATCAGCCCAAAGATGGGGGACAACAGGCAGGTGAGGGCGGCGGCGTTCTTTCGCGCCTCCTCCCGGCCGGCCAGGTGGATCAGCAGCAGGCCGGCCGCCAGGCAGCCGGCGGCCACAAGCAGCCCGTAAGCATACACGGTGAGGCCAAGGAAGTTCATCTGCGATGTCACGGGTTGCCCTCCGGCCCGGCCAGGGTGGCGAAATAAAGCATGTCGCTCTGAGCGCGCTCGTTGTTGCGGCTCTTTTGCTGGTAGTAGCCGCCGTTGTATACCATGGTGGCCGAGTTGCCGCCGTCAAAGTTAAAGGCCTGCGTGCAGCCCAGGCTGAGCATGAAATCGGCCAGCTCCTGATGCGTCACGCCCTGGGAATCCTTGGTTCGGCCCTCGGCCAGCACCAGCACGTAGCTCAATGGCCCTGTCTGGCCGATGGCCATGCGGGGCTCACGGCCCTTGGGGTTGTAGCCGTAGTCCGGGTCCATGGCCAGCACCTGGCCATCCTTCACCAGCGCCGGGCCAAAGGTAAAGGCGTTGATGATCTGACGGCCGGTGGCCTGGAAGGCCTCTACCTCGTCCTTTTGCGATTTGACAAACACATGCAGGTCGCCCAGCTCGTCGGTGATGAGCAGGTCCTTCTTGCTGTTGTACTTGGTGCGGATTTTTTCGCCCATGCGGTACTCAAAGGACGTCTTCACCGGGTCGTTGGACAGGTAGTTGGCGTTAATGGCGATGATGGCGTTGTTCTTCTGCGCCATGGAGGAGATCAACGCCAGCTTGTTGGAGCCGGGCTTGCCTGCCGTGGCCGTGCGCAGCTGGGACGGATCGCTCACCGTGATGCGGGCGATGCGCCAGACGACGTGATCCTTGTCCAGCGTTTCAAGCGAAAGGGTGATGCTGCTGTCGCTATAGCCGGCCTCGGTAAAGGCCTGCTGATCGGGCACGCGGCCGGGGCTCAAGTCCATGGGCAGCGGGGCCAGGGGCGCTTCCGCCCGGGCGGCGGGCATCAGCCAGTAAAGCCAGCCGCTCTCCTCGGGCAGTTCTTCCAGCATGCGGTTGCGCTCCTCATCCAGCAGGGCGCCCGAGGGCACCAGCAGGGGCAGGCTCAGCACAAACAGGGCGGCAAACAGCAGGCAAAACAGTCTGGCGGTACGGGTCATGTTACATGTTCCTTTCGGTGGCGTGGTCCGCAAACACCCAGGAGCGTTGCAGACGATAGTTGGCAAAGAACAGGCAGGTGTCGATGATGATTTTGAGCAGCGTGCGGTCAACCCCCAGCCACTCGTGTAATGTGCTGACCAAGCCGGCGGACAGCGCCATCACCACCACCGCCAGCAGCACATAGCGTCGGAAGGCGCCCTTGCTTTTCTCGATGCGAAACACAAAGGCCTTGTTGGCCTTGAAGTTGAACACCGCAGAGATGCTGCGGGCAATGGCCGTGGCCAGCAGCACATGCCAGGATACATCCCACAGAACCATGGCATTGGGGCTGAGGCCGGTCAGCGGCAGCAGCCACTTGTCCAGCGCCGTGAACAGCCCGATATCCAGCACCGTGGACAGCCCGCTGGCAGAGGCGTATTTGAAGAAGTTTTTAAACAACTGGCCGTAGATGCGTACCGAATCGTGAAACGGCCGGAAGTGGGTGCGGCGGTTTTCCTCCAGGTAGATGGTCTGGATGGTGACGATGTGAAAGGTGATGTGCCTGCTGGAGGCCAAAATGAGCATGTTCATCTCATATTCAAAGCGGTCGCCGGGCACCTCCAGCATCAGGGGCACCAGATCCATGGTGAAGCCGCGCAGCCCGGTCTGGGTATCGGGCAGCCACTTGCCGTACAGCAGCGCAAAGAAAAAGCTGGTCAACCGGTTGCCTGCACGGCTTTTGCCGGGCACGTTGTCGGCCTTGAAATCGCGCGAGCCCAGGATCAGCTGCTCCGGGTGCAAGGCCATGGCCTGGGCCACCTTGAGCAGGTCGGGCGCTGTGTGCTGGCCATCGGAATCGGCGGTGACAATGCCGGGCGCGCCCGGCCAGTTTTGCTGAATGTAGCGCATGCCATGCTTGAGGGCATGGCCCTTGCCGCCGTTGACCGGGTAGCCGATCACCGTGCAGGCAGGCAGCGACTTGAGGTCATCAAAAAGCGCGGCGTATTCAGGCCCCGAGCCGTCGTCCACCACCAAAATGCGGGTAAAGCCGTGGGCGACCAGGTCGTCCACATATTCGGGGAGCAGGTGATCCGGGTGCAGGCTGGGGATTAACACCGCCACGTCAAGGGGATTCATGCTCAAGTCTGCCGGTCCTTTCAGGTTTTGCCCGGAGGCATTTGGGCCCCCCTATGATAGCGCGAAAGCCCATAAAAGTAAATGAAACAGCCGCCTTGTTACAAGGGTTTCATTCCGGGCAATGGTTGCGGTATACTCTTGTTAACGAGCAACACAACCCAGGAGGCAACATGACGGACTATGGCTTTGCCCGCCCGGGCGATGAGATGGAGATTCTGGATCTGGCCAACATGGTGTTCAGCATGGCGGATGCGCCGACAGACTTTGTGCGTCTTCACCCCGCTGTGTACAGCCGGCCGGGCTTTGCCGGCATACACGCGGTGGCCAGGGAAGAGGGGCGCATGGTGGCCATGGCGGCGCTCAAGCCCATGCAGGTGCGCCTGAGCGCGGAGGAGCGCCTTGCCTGCGGGTTCATCGGCACGGTGTGCACCCACCCGCGGCATGAGCGCCAGGGGCACATGCGCCGCCTGATGCAGCTGCTGGAGGAGCGGGGGCGCCGGCAGGGCATGGCGCTGCTGATGCTGGGCGGCCAGCGCCAGCTGTACCAGCGCTACGGCTACGAGCAGGGGGCAACGGCGCTGCATGAAACACTTACCCGCCGCAACCTGAGCGCCGTGGCGGATGCGGGGACGCCCTATGCCTTTGTCGCGCTGGAGGAGGTTGATGCCCCCGTGCTGGATACCATCTACAATTTGTACCTGGGCCAGCTATTGGTAGACCATCGTGAAAAGGATGCCCTTGTCCGCGTTCTGCGCACCTGGCAGGCGCAGGGGTATGCCGTGCTGCGGGGCGGGCAGCCCTTTGGCTACCTGTGCAGCGATGGGGATCGGCTGTCCGAGTGTGTGCTGGCGGACGACGCGAAGCTGCCCGAGGTGTTAAAGGCATGGCTGGCGTTCCGCGGGAAGGAGCAATGCGTGATTACCCTGCCGCTGCACCGCGGGCAGGCCATTGAAGCCGTGGGGCAGCTGGCCGGCAAGTGGCAGCTGGGGGACAGCCTGATGCTGCGTGTGATGGACTGGCCCAAGGTGGTGGGCGGCATGCTGCGCTTCAAGGCGGCGCAAACCGCGCTGCAGCCGGGGCAGGCTGTCTTTGCCGTGGAGGGCGAGGGATGCTGGCAGATCACGGTGGAGGGGCAAGGGGTGGCCGTCACCCCGACTGACAAAACGCCCGATGCGGTGTTTTCGCATCGGGCGGCTGTGCGGCAGTTCCTGTCGTCCCACGGCGGCTTGAGGGAGGCGCGGGACGCCTTCTACGGCTGGCTGCCCTTGCCGTTTTCCGTGCCTTCACCGGATTGGTTTTGAGGCGCATCTAAAAACATATAGCTGTTGAGCAGCTTTTTGACGATGCTGGCAATCTGCCGGGGCGTCTCCAGCTTGCCAAAGGCCATCCAGTGCTTGAGCATGCCGGCAAACCCGTGGCTGATAAATACATAGGAATAGGCACGGGCGTGCTCGTCCGTGCCAAACAGCGTCTCCCAGGTCTCCTTGGTGCTGGGTTTGTTGCGCTCAAACACCTGGGCCAGGAAGGAGGCGCTGTCGGTGCGAAGCAGGGCGTCGCACTCACGCATGTGGTCGCTGAGGTATTCAAAGATGGCGCTGAGCATGGTCTCCAGCCCGTCCTCGTCGCGCACGGGCGCCTTTGCGTTCACAATGTCCGTGATGCCGTCCACCACTTCCTTCTCGATCGCCTGGTACAGGTCAAAGATATCGGTGTAGTGCAGGTAAAAGGTGCCGCGGCTGATGTCGGCAAGCTCGGTGATCTCGCGGATGCTGATGCGCTGCAGCGATCGGGTCTGCAACAGCTCGACCAGCACGTCCTTGAGCGCGTTGCGGGTTTTGGCGGTTCTGCGGTTGGTTGTCATGCTGGCCATGGCCCCTCCATTTGACACATTTGTGCCCGTTGTTCAATGTTGCACAGGATATCTCAATTTGCAGATTGCAGCAAGCTGCAAAAACAGTATACTTGACACGTGCCTTGAAATCAACAGGTGTTAACATTTATTTCACAGGAGGATTGCATGCTGAAACTGAGCGAATGGATCCTGCGGCATCGCAAGGCGGTTCTCTGGATTGCCTTGATTTGCTGTGTGGTCAGCGTATTCGCCATGCGCTACGTCAACATCAACTACAACATGGCGGACTATCTGCCCGCCTCTTCGCCGTCGGCAAAGGCGCTTCAAATGGCGGGCAGTGGCCTGCCCAATATGCAGGTGTATGTGCCGGGCGTCTCGCCCCAGGGCGCGCTGGAGGTCAAGCAGCGCCTGCGGGAAGTGCCCAAGGTGCAGGATGTGCTGTGGCTGGACGACGCCGTGGACATGCGCGGCACGCCGTGGGAGGTCATCCCCCAGGCAACGCGCGACGGCTACTACGCCCAGGGCGGGGCGCTTTTCCAGGTCACGGTGGGCTATCAGGATGCGGCCTCCGTCTTCCAGGCGGTGCAAAGCCTATACCCGGATGCCATCTATAAGGGCGAGGCCCCCAACCAGGCACGGCTGCAGACGGTCACCATGGGTGAAATTGCCTCCATCATGTACTATGTGGTGCCCATTGTGCTGCTGATTTTGCTGCTGAGCACCAGCCATTGGTTTGAGCCGCTGCTGTTCATGCTGGTGATCGGCGTTGCCATCGTCATCAACGAGGGAACCAACATCATCTTTGGCGAGATTTCCTTCGTCACCCAGGCATGCTCGGCGGTGCTGCAGTTAGCGGTATCCATCGACTATGCAGTATTCCTGCTGCACCGCTTTGCCGAATACCGTGAGCAGGGCATGAACGCGGTGGACGCCATGAAGATGGCCATGCAAAAGGCCGCCAGCGCCATTGCCGCCAGCGCCATGACCACGGTCTTCGGCTTCCTGGCGCTGCTGGTGATGGGCTTTGGCCTGGGCAAGGATATGGGCCTGGTGCTGGCCAAGGGTGTGATGCTCAGCTACCTGAGCGTGGTGATTGTGCTGCCTGCCGCCGCCATCGCCAGCATCAAAGTAATTGACAAGACGGCGCACCGCCGGCTGCTGCCCAGCTTTGATGGCTTTGGCCGCGCGGTCGTCCGCTATGGCGCGCCGCTGGCTGCCATCGTGCTCATTCTGTTAGTGCCCGCCTACCTGGGGCAGACAAGGAATGACTTTGTCTACGGCTCCTCCGGCATGCATGGGCCCCATTCGGCCGCCCAGACCGAGGCGCAGGAGATCGACCGCATCTTTGGCCGCAACCAGATGATGATGCTCATGGTGCCGCAGGGCAATCCTGCCAAAACGGCGGAGCTGTCCGGGGAGGCAAAGGCCCTGCCCTACGTGCGCAGCGTGATCTCGTATGCGGAGATGGTGGGCGTGCAGATACCGCCCGAGGTGCTGCCGGAGTCGGCGCTGAGCATGCTGCGCGGCAATGGGCACGACCGCCTGCTGCTGACGGTGGATTCGCTGGATGAGGGGGAGCGGGCCTTTGCCATCGTGGAAGAGGTGCGCGCCCTGGCTGAGCGCTATTACGGCGATGGGTATCATCTGCTGGGCGAAAGCGTGGTCAACTATGATGTCAAGGAGTCCATCACGACGGACAACCTCAAGGTGCTGCTGGTTGGCGTGATTGGCATCGGGCTGGTCCTGCTGATCACCTTCCGCAACCTGTCTATCCCGATCATTCTGCTGCTGATCATTGAAGGCGCCATCTGGTTTAACATGGCGGTGCCCTACTTTGCGGGCAGCACGCTCAACTATATCGGCTATCAGATCGTCAGCTCCGTGCAGCTGGGCGCCACGGTGGACTATGCCATCTTGCTGGCCCAGCGCTACATGGGGGCACGCCACACCATGGACCGGAAGGAAGCTGCCGCCTGGGCGCTGGCCAAATCCACCGGCTCCATTTTGCCGCCCATGCTCATCCTGACCATCGCGGGCTATTCCCTGTCCATCGTCGTCACATCCAACGCCGTCATCAGCCAGATGGGGGAAATCATCGGCCGGGGCGCCGCCATCTCGGGCTTCATGGTGCTGATGGTACTGCCCAAGGTGCTGCAGTGGTGTGACGGGCTGATCATGAAAACCAACTTTGCCAAGAAGGAGGCCCTGAGATCATGAAAAAACTGACCGCGCTCGCCCTCGCCGTCCTGCTGCTGACAGGTGCCGCAGCCGCCCTGGGGGAGGTTAAGAAAAATGAAGTTGTCTACGCCCGCCTGTCCGCCGAAGGCGAGCTGAAGGATATCTACATCGTGAACGCCTTTGAGGCCGATGAGGCCCAGGAGGTAACAGATTACGGCCGCTACGATGCCGTGATCAACTTGAGCGGCACCGAGCCCATCGCCTATCAGGGGGATGAGGCCAGGCTCAACTTGCCGGCGGGCCGCTACTACTATCAGGGCAACCCCGAGCAAAAACAACTGCCGTGGGACATCGCCATCCGCTACACGTTGGACGGCAAGGCGGTGGAGGACCCCCAGATGCTGTCGGGCGCTGCGGGCAAGCTGGAAATCGCCATGGATATCCAGGTGCGAGAGCAGCTGGCGGCCTACGCCGGCGGTATGACGCTGCAGATCACCCTGACGCTGGACGGCGACACCTGCCTCAACATCACATCTGACAAGGCGACCATCGCCCTGGCCGGCGGGAAACAGACGGTGGCCTATGTGGTGCTGCCCGGCCAGTCGGCCGGCTTCAGCGTGACGGCGGATGTGCGCGACTTTGCCATGTCGGGCATCCAGCTGGCCGGGGTGCGCATGAACATGGATACCGAGCAGTACCAGCGGGTGAGCGAGAACATGTTGGCCGGCAACCCCATGGCCCAGGCCGTTGGCCCCATGATCGACAACTTTGTCAAGGCCATGGCCGGCACCGAGGCGCAATCCTATGCCGATGCCCGCAACGGGGCCATCCAGTCGCTGCAGTTTGTGATGATGACCGATGAGATCGCAGCGCCACCCGCCCCGACTATCGAGAGCCAGCCGGAGGAAAAGCCCCTGGAGGAAGGGGTGACCGAGCGCTTCCTCTCCCTGTTTGGCGGATGATTATTTGCATGTGCAAGGTTTGACATTTGTCCCCCGTTGTATAATAGATACACGGGGGATTTTTTGTTGGGAAAGGAAGGGCTATGCCTGGATTGAACGCAAACGCGCAGGCTTTTGAAGCGGCTGTCGCCCCCTGGGAGCGGCAGGTGTACTTCACCTGCCTGCGCATCATGGGTAACCGGCAGGATGCCGAGGACTGTGCGCAGGAAGCCATGCTCAAGGCCTACCAGGCCTTCTCCGGCTTTCGCGGGGAGAGCAAGGTCAGCACCTGGCTGTACACCATTGCCGCTCGCTGCTGCATGGATGCCCTGCGCCGTCGGCGCGAGATGGTATCCCTGGACAACCTGCGGGAGGTGGGCTGGGAGGCCGAAAGTGACGAGCCCTCCCCCTACCTACAGTTGGAGCAGGCTGAACGCCGACGCCTGCTGGGGGAGGCCATCGCCCGGCTGCCGGCAGAGCATCGCCTGGTGCTCACCCTGTGCGACCTGCAGGGGATGAGCTATGAGGAGGCCGCCCGGGCGCTGGACTGCGCGCTGGGCACCGTCAAAAGCCGGCTCAGCCGTGCGAGAGCCGGGTTAAAACAACTGTTGACCGCCGATGGGGAACTTTTTCATGACAACATGCGTCCTATGGATGAAGGGAGGGAAAGCAAATGACACACATGAACTGTGAACAGTTTTCCATCCTTCTCGACCGGTATCTGGAGGGGAGCCTGAGCGCGGACGAGCGCGCGGCCTTTGAGGCCCACGCCGGCCAATGCGCCGATTGCCGGCTGCTGCTCCAGATCCGCCGGGACTGCCAAGGCCTGGATGACGACGGCGAGGTACCCGCCAGCTTCTCATCCTCCTGGCGTCAGGCAATTCATCAACAGGAGGGCATGAACATGGAACAGATCCCCGAGACAAAGAAGCGGGCCAAGCCGCCAATCAACATCAGGCGCTGGGTGGCCATCGCGGCCTCGCTGGTGCTGGTGCTTGGCGGCACCTGGCTGGTGGGGCAAAACCAGCCGCGCCATCGCGGCGCAACCAGCGAACAGACTGCCTACAGCGATCCCTACGCCGGGGGCACCGGCCTTGACAACTACATGCGCACCATTGACGGCCAGCCTGCCCCGGCTGCCATGAAGATGGAGGCGGATTACGCGGCAAACTATTCCGCGGAGGCATCCGCCATCGCCCCCGCCCCGGCAGCGCAAAATGCGCCCGCTCAACCGCAAAAGATGATCCGCACCGTCAGCCTCAACCTGGTAACGCGCGAGTTTGAGCAGGACCTGGAGACGCTCAACGCGGCCATCGCCAAGCATGGCGGTTATGTGGAATATTCCGACGTATCGGCCGACCGGGGCAGCCGCCGCTACGCCAACCTGACCATCCGCATTCCCAAGGAGCAGTTGGATGCCTACCTGGCCGACGCCCAGCAGGTGGGCCGCGTGACGGCCTACACCGAATCCCAGGAGGATGTCAGCGAGCGCTATGCCGATACCGCCACCAGGCTGGCCTCGCAAAAGGCCAAGATGGAGCGCCTGCAGCAGCTGCTCAAACAGGCCATCACCGTCAAGGATATTCTGGAGATTGAAAACCAGATTGCCGATACCCAGTATCAGCTGGATTCGCTCACCGGCGCCCTGCGCGGCATGGACAGCAAGGTGGATTACTCCACCGTGCGGCTGTCCCTGCAGGAGGAGGTGCCCACTGCATCCCCCACCGAGCTGACGCTGGGGCAGCGCATTGGCCTTGCGATGTCCGATGCGTGGGAGGCCATCCAGTCCTTCCTGGAGGATCTGGTGGTGCTGCTGGCAGTCGCCCTGCCCTATGTGCTGGCGCTGGCCGTTGTTATCCTGATCGTCCGATTCATCATCAAAAGGAGGAAGAATAAATGAAAAAAACGCTATTGATTGCATTGAGCTTGGCCTTGGTACTGGCCCTGGCGCTGCCTGCCCTGGCAGCCGAGGTCACCGTCACCGGCACCGCCACCGTCAGCCTGCCCGCCGACACCGCCTCCCTTCAGGTGGGGGCGACCATCAAGGCAAACACCGCCGCCGAGGCGCAGGCCCAGGTGGATCAGGTGATGCGCGATATCCTGGCTGCGCTGGACAAGTTAGGCATCGACAAGGCGGACATCAAGACCAGCAACTACTCCGTGTATGTGGAGATGCCCTATGAGGAGTATGGCGCCATCCGCCCGTCCGCGCCGGTGTACAATGCCAGCAATATGCTCAGTGTTACCATCCGCAACCTGGAGCAGGTGGCCGCGGTGATCGATGCCGCCACCACCTCCGGCGCCAACCAGATCTACAGCCTGAGCTTTACCGCCTCCCAGTCGGCCGATGCCTACAACAAGGCGCTGGAGCGCGCCGTGGAGGATGGGCAGATGAAGGCCAAGGTGCTGGCCCAGGCCGCCGGCAAGCAGCTGGGCGCGCTGGAGGACATGAAGGCAGAGCAGATCTTCGGCGATGTCTATGGCATCATGAACCGCATGGACTTTGGCGCTGCCGCCTCCGAGAAGGCCGCCATCGTCACCGGGGATGTATCCGTCACGGCCAGCGTTACCCTGACATATAACCTGGAATAAACAATATCTGAACTCAAAGGCCCGCAGGCAAATGCTTGCGGGCCTTTAGCAATGGTGAGTCCGGTATTACGCGCGCTTGCCGGCTTCCTTGATTAGCCAGTCAAACAGGCGCTGCATGGCCGGGTCGTGCGGGGCCAGGTTTTCCGGGTGCCACTGAAGGCCCAGCCCCGGATAGCCATCGGCAAACTCCACGGCCTCGATGAACCCGTCCTCCGACATGGCGCTGACCTTGAGGCCCTTACCCAGGTCCTTGATCACCTGGTGGTGGCGGCTGTTGACCGGGCTGGTATCGCTGCCAATCAGGCTGTGCAGCAGCGTGTCGGGGGTGATGCTCACCTTGTGCGCATCGGTGGGCGTATCATTTTGTGAATGGTTGATGTTCGTGGGGGCCTGGGTGGGGATATCCTGATACAGCGTGCCGCCCTGGGCCACGTTCATCAGCTGAATGCCCCGGCATATGGCCAGGAAGGGCTTGCGCGTAGAGAGCAGGTAGCGGTAGGTGTACAGCTCCTGCGCGTCGCGCTCGGGCACGATTTCATCGCACTGGGGGATGACTTCCTCGCCAAACTCGCGGGGATGGATGTCCTCGCCGCCCGGGAAGATGACGCCGTCTACCTTGTCGATCATGGCCTTCCAGACGGCCTCATTGTCCGTCAAGGGGAACAGCACGGGCAGGCCGCCTGCGCGGATGACCGCGGTGATGTAGTCGTTGGGTATGTTCAGGCGTTTCCTTTGGGTATCCCAGTTGGCTCCGATTCCGATGGTGATCATAGCGTTCCTTTCTTGTATGCATATTGTTTTTCCAGTATACCATAAGCGGGGGCCGGAACGAAGGGGTTTGAAGCCTCAAGTATGAGGAAATATTAATTTGTAACCCCTTTGGCCTTATGATATACTTCGCTTGTAGGTTCAAGGCTTTATTACGGTTGCGGGAGGATGCGCGGTGGCGAAATACAAACAGTCCAAATCCCCTGTGAAGGGGTGGATATATGGCTTCATCGCGGCAGGCCTGACCAGCCTTGGCTATGCGGCGATTTTTCCGCTGCACAGGTGGCCGCACTACCTGCTGATGGCCGCGGCCGCCCTGCTGGTGGGCCGTGTGGCGCAGATCATGGGGTCGGGGCTGGATACCTCGCAAAAGGCCCCCTCCATGGATGAGCTGCCCCTGACGGGCGATGAGCAGGTGGACCGCCTGGTCAAGCGCGGGCAGGAGATCATCGGACAGATCAAGGCCGAGAATGACCTGATCCCCGACCCCGAGGTATCGCGCAAGATTGACGAGATCGAAAGCGTATCCAACAAGATATTCCGCACGGTGATCGAGCAGCCCGGCAAGGCGCCGCAGATCCGCCGCTTTATGGATTATTATCTGCCCACCACCCTCAAGATGCTGACCGGCTATCGCAAGATGGATGAGCGCCGCCTGCAGGGGTCGGAAGCAGTGGCCGTCAAGCAGAAGATCGAGTCGGCGCTGGATGTGGTGGTAGGCGCCTTTCGCAAGCAGCTCAACACCCTGTATCAGAATGATATCCTCGATATCTCCACCGATATCGATGTATTGGAAACCATGCTCAAACAGGATAGCCTGACCGGACAGCAGTTCACCATGAACCGGACCGCCACCGGCGGCCAGGCTCAGGCCCAGGCACAGAAGGAGGAATAACCATGTCAGAACATAAGGACATCCCCCAGGCCACCGAAAATCAGGACACCCAGGAGCGCCTGCGCGCCATGGCCGAGGCCCAGCTGGAGCCCGTGCCCGTGCTCACGCTGACCCCCAGCGCCGGCGACAAGCTGCAAATGGAAAAGGTGATCGACCAGCTGGAGGGTACCAAGGTCAACGAGCCGGTCGCCCCCGATGTGCAGGCGGCCATCGCCAAGCAACTGGACAGCAGCCTGACGGAGGAGGAGCGCAAGACGGTTGACGCCTTCTCCCGGCAGATAGATATCAGCAACCCGCAGCACGTCATGCTGTATGGCGCCGACGCGCAGAAGAAGGTGTCCGACTTTGCCGACACCGTGCTGGCCGACGTAAAAAACAAGGATTCCGGCAGCGTGGGCGACATGATGACCAAGCTGATCGGCGAGCTGAAGAGCTTTGAGAGCAGCACGGAAAAGCCCAAGGGCATCCGCGGCTGGTTTTTCAGCGCGGAAAAGTATGTCGCGCAGATCCGCGCGCGCTACGACTCGGTGGCGCAGAATGTAGAGAACATCGCAGGCACGCTGGAAAACCACCAGGTGCAGCTGCTTAAGGATGTGTCCATGCTCAACCACCTGTACGACATGAACATCCAGTACTTCCGCGAGCTGACCATGTACATCCTGGCCGGCGAGAAGCGGCTGGAGGCCTTCCGCGCCAAGGAAGTGGCCGAGGCCAAGCAGCATGCCCAGCAGACCGGCGACGCCATGGATGCCCAGAAGGCCAGCGACCTGGATGCGGCGGCCGACCGGTTTGAAAAAAAGCTGCACGACCTCAAGCTCACCCGCCAGATCTCCATGCAGATGGCACCGCAGATCCGCCTGCTGCAAAACAACAACGCTTTGCTGATCGAGCGCATTCAGTCCACGCTGGTCAACACCTTGCCGCTGTGGAAAAACCAGATGGTGCTGGCCATCGGCATGGAGCACAGCCGCGCCGCCATGCAGGCTCAGCGCGCCGTGACCGACATGACCAACGAGCTGCTCAAAAAGAACGCCGAGAGCCTCAAAATGGGCACGGTAGAGACCGCCAAGGAGGCCGAGCGCGGCATCATCGACATCGAAACGCTCGTGCAGACCAACCAGAGCCTGATTGACACCATGAACGAGGTGGTGCGCATTCAGGATGAGGGCCGAAAGAAGCGCCGCGAGGCCGAGCAGGTGCTCGCCCGCATGGAGAACGAACTCAAGAACCGCCTGATCAACGGCTGAGCCGGGAGGTAGCATGCACAAGCGCTCTACGGCCGTGTTGGCCTTTGTGCTGATGATTGCCCTGATAGGCGCCTCGCTGCTGTGGGGCGCCTACAAGGGCTGGTCCGCCGAGCGCCGGCAGGTGGAGACCAGCATGGGCACGCTGGAGGAGGTGCTGTCCGCCCGCCGGGAGGTGGGGGCCAACATCCTTACCGTGGCCCGCCGGCATCTGCCGGCCAGCGACCCGCTGCTGGTGTCCGTGCAGGCGGCGCTGACCGATCTGAACCAAAGCAGCGCCCTCACCCGGCGCGCCCAGGCCAACGAAACCCTGCAGGCCGGCATGAAAAACCTGCTGGACGAGCTGCGGCAGCTGCCCAGCCTCTCGGCCGATGAGCGCGACAGCATGTACGTCAACCAGCTGCTGCCCCAGGCCCTGGAGCAGAGCGCCCGCATGACCGAGCAGGCCGAGTACAACCTGCAGGCCGAGCGCTTCAACCGCAGCTTTGACACCAGCTTTTCGGGCCGCCTGGCCCGCCTGCTTGGGGTGGAGCGCGCCGAACAGTTTACGCCGCCGGAGGGGAGCACGCCATGAAAAAGCTAAGCATACTGCTGTGCCTGCTGATGGTGCTTGCCATGACGGCGATGGCCGAGCCTGCCGCCTCCCCCATCCATGATGGGGCGGCCGTCCTGCAGCCGGCTACGCTGGCCGATGCCCGCACACTGGCCGACCGGGTATGGGCCGCCACCGGCCTGCGCCTGGCGGTTGAGCTGCGCCACTTCCTGGGCGGGGCGGACCCTGCCGCCTACGCGCAGCGCTTGCTGGCCCAACAGGAGGACAGCGCGGATACCTTGCTGCTGCTGGTCGTCGTGGGGGAGGAGGCCTATGCCGCCGCGTCCGGTGCTACGGCCGAGCGCACCCTCAGCCGGGAGGCGCGGGACACGCTGCTGTCGCGCAGCTTTCGCCCTGCCTTTCAGGGGCGGGATTATGACGGCGCGGTCGCCGGCTTCCTGCTGGGCACGGCCCGGCAGTTAGAGGCATCGACCGGCGCCGATATCGACCTGGATGGCCTGTTTGGCCGCAGCCAGTCACAGCCCCTGCCCTCCGCGGCACCTACGCCCGCTTCCGGCACCCACAAAAGGATTCAGCTGCCCAACCTCAATGACATTCTGGGCGAGCCCATCTCGCCCACCCGCGATCCTGGCAGCGCGCGCCGCCAGCACGAGCAGGAGGACCGCGGCCTGAGCATTGGCAGCATCATCGCCATTGGCTTTGTGCTGTCGATGGTCTTTGGCGGCAAAAAGGGCAAGCGCGGCTGCGGGTGCGGCCCCCTGGGCTGGATCTTCGGCGTGTTTGGCCTGTCCAAGTTTTTCGGCTGGAGGAGATAGGCGTGCGGCTGCTGCTGATCAGCCTGGACGCTGCCTTTGAAGAAGACGCTGCCTTTTTGCTGTCGCTGCCCAACCTGGGCGCGCTGGCAGATCGGGGCGTCTTTTGCCAGCGCGTGCAGACCATCTACCCCAGCCTGACCTACCCGGTGCACACCACGCTGCTGACCGGCTGCTACCCGGACAAGCACGGCATCGGGCACAATGAGAAGTTCGTGCCCAGACTGCCCCCCGAAAAGCGGCCCTGGCATTGGGACGCGGAGGAGATTCAGGCGGAAACGCTGCATCAGGCGGCCTGGCGCGCGGGGCGTGAGGTGGCCTCCATCCTGTGGCCGGTCAGCGGGCATAACCGGGCCATCCGATACAACTTTCCCGAGGTGCATGCCTTGCCCGGGGAAAATCAGACCGCCAAGGTGCTGCGCTACGGCAGCTTCTGGTGGCTGCTGCGCAGCGAACTGAAATATGGGCGGACGCGGCCAAGCATCAAGCAGCCGCACCTGGACCGCTTTGCCGCGCTGCTGGCGCAAAAGCTCATTGAAAAGCAATACAACCCCCACCCGCCGGCCGGCAGGGCTACCTCGGTGGCCCCCAGCCCCAGGCAGCAGCGCATGCACATGCCCGATGTGATCACCCTGCACCTGACGGACCTGGACGTGGTGCGCCATGAGCAGGGCACGCATACCCAGGAGAGCCGCGCGGCGCTGGTGCGCATGGATCAGCATGTGGGCCATCTGCTGCGCGCGCTGGAGGAGGCGGGGGTGTTGGACGATACGGTAGTGGCCGTGGTAAGCGACCATGGCCAGGCCGATGTGAGCCGTGTGGTGGCGCTGGACGCGTGGCTGCGTGCCCAGGGCCTGCCCGCCCGCGCGCAGACCATGGGCTTTGGCGCGTACATCCGCTGCGAGCGCGGGGACTATCACGCCGTCAGCGAGGCGCTGCTTGCCCATCAGGAGGAGCTGCGCATCCGGCAGGTGTACACCCGCCGCCAGCTGCGCCAGATGCACGCGCCTGTGGATGTGCAGCTGGCCGTGGAGGCGCAGGAGGGCGTGGAGTATGTGGACGACCTGGAGGCCGCGCCCCACCGGGCGACCCATGGCTTTGGCCCGGACCACCCGGCGGCCCAATGCCTGCTGTGGATGGCGGGCCCGCCCTTTTTGCAGGGCGCCAGGCTTCGCTCGGCCCATATGGTGGATATCGCGCCCACCTTGGCCCACGCCGTCCGGCTGGAGTTGCCCCAGGCCCAGGGCCGCATACTGTACGAGGCCTTTCAAGGCGAGATGGAGGGAATACCATGGCCAAACAAGCCGCTGTAACGTTCTTTCACCAGTCCGGCTTTACGGTGGCGGTCGGCAAGACGCTGCTGATTTTCAGCTATTGGCAGGCCGGTGAGGACAAAATTCCCGAAAGCCATCGCCTCAGCGACCGCGATTTCAAGGGGTTTAACAACATCGTGGTCTTTGTGCCCCGCAACTCGGCGGAGCATCACGACCCGGTGATCTATACATGGAAAAAATCCTTCCCCATCACCTATGTGGTGTCGGCCGACGCCAAGGACGCCGTGCCCGATGATGTCACCGCGCGCTTCATCCGCGAGGGGGAGAGCCTGTCGGTGGCCAATGTCCGGGTATCGGCCTTTGGCTCGACCGATGCGGGCGTATCGCTGCTGGTCAAGACCGGCGGCCTGCATATCTTCCACGCCGGCGACCTCAACCTGTGGCACTGGCGGGAGGAAAATACCCTGCGCGAGATCACACGCGCGGAGGATGAGTTCTATCGCGTGGTGGCCTCCCTGCCCAACGAAAAGCTGGATATCTGCATGTTTCCGGTGGACCCCAACCTGGGCGGCTTCTACGATGCCGGAGCCAACCACTTCATCATGGCCAGAAAGCCCAGCGTATTCTTCCCCATGCACTGGGGCAGCCGCACCGAAATCGCCGAGGACTATGCCCGCCGCATGCATACCGCGCACACCACCGTGCACGCCCTGACCGAGCCGCGGGAGACCGCTGTGATCGACTTCTCGGTCAAGCCGCCGCTGATTCGCGATACGCTGGCCGAGCGCAAGGTCTTCGGCCGCGGCGTGCTGCCGCAGGAAATCAACGTAGACCTCAACGTCTACATATCTTCCGACGATCCCTTTTCCGAGACGGATTTGCCCGTTGATCTGCCGGGGCAGGAGTAGTACCAAACGCAAACCTTCATGCTTTGATGGGCTTGTCTTTTTCCGCCTGCGCATTGCCTCTCTCGGTCAGTGTAGCGCCGCTACGCTTCCCTCATTCAGCTTCACGCAGCCGAAAAAATCTCAAGCCCATCCTTGCATGAACGTTTTCGTTTTGTACAAGCCTCCATCGATAGCCTTTTTCCTGACATTTTCTTCACATAACTCTCAACGATAGGTCCCTTCAATAAACGTGCAAATTGTGGTATAATATGGTTGTATAGCGCGCCTACCGCTAAGCCGGTTGGTGAAAAAAAGCGCAACGGATGCCGCGGCACAGCCGGCGGCAGGATACAAAGAGGGGACCCATGAACTTAAACGACCTCAATCCCATGCAGCGCCAGGCTGCTGAGACCATTGAAGGGCCTTTGCTGATCATTGCCGGGGCCGGCAGCGGCAAAACGCGCACCATGACCTATCGCATCGCCCACCTGATGCAGCAGGGGGTGCCCGCATATGCCATCATGGCGCTCACCTTTACCAACAAAGCCGCCAAGGAGATGCTGTCCCGCGTGGACAAGCTGACGGGCAGCTCCGCCGGCGATGCCTGGATTGGCACCTTCCACTCCATCTGCGTGCGCATCCTGCGCCGCGATATCGAAAAGATCGGCTATCAGCGCAACTTTGTCATCTACGACGATGATGACCAGATGCGCGTCATCAAGGACCTGTATAAGCGCCTGGATATTGACGACAAGCAGCTGCCCCCGCGGGAGCTGAAGTCCATCATCTCCGATGCGAAGAACCGCCTGCTGAGCGCGGATGAATGGTTTGCCCAGACGCGAAAGGATTTTCGCTCGCAAAAGATACACGACCTGTTTTTAGCGTACGACCGCACCCTCAAGCAGGCCAACGCGCTGGATTTTGACGACCTGATCGCCAAGGCGCTGCAGCTGCTGGTGGATCATCCGCCCGTATTGCAGCACTACCAGCGCCGTTTCTCCCATGTACATGTGGATGAGTACCAGGATACCAACTTCGCCCAGTATTCTCTGGTCAAGCTGCTCACCCAGGAGAGCCAGAACCTATGCGTGGTGGGCGACGACGACCAGTCCATCTACGGCTGGCGCGGGGCGGACATCCGCAACATCCTGGACTTTCAAAAGGACTACCCCCAGGCCAAGGTGATCAAGCTGGAGCAGAACTACCGCTCCACCGCCAACATTCTGGAGGCGGCCAACCAAGTCATCGCCAACAACGAGGGCCGCATGGAAAAGGCCCTGTGGACGGAGATTGGCGAAGGCGAGAAGATCAAGTTCTGCAGCGCAGGGGACGAGCACGAGGAGAGCGCCTGGGTGTGTGAGCGCATCCGCAGCCTGCATCAAAAGGGGCTGCCCTATGCGCAGATTGCCGTGCTGTACCGCATGCATGCCCAGAGCCGCGTGCCCGAAGAAATGCTCATGCGCGCCGGCATTCCGTACCGCATCTACGGCGGCACCCGCTTTTACGACCGGCGGGAGATCCGCGATGTGGTGGCCTACCTGCGGCTGCTGATTAATCCGCTGGATGAGGTGTCGCTCAAGCGCATCATCAACGTGCCCAAGCGTTCCATCGGCGATGCCACCATCGCCACGCTGGAGCAGCATGCCCACGATCAGCAGATTCCCCTCTACACGGCGCTGACCGACCTGCCGGAGGCGCTGTCCTCCCGCCCGCGCAAGTGTGTCGGCGACTTTGTCGCCATGATGAACAAAATGACCGCCATGCGCGAACAGATGAAGCTGACCGAGTTTGTGCAGTTTGTGCTGGAGGAAAGCGGCCTGCTCAAGCAGTACGAGGATACCAACGACGAGGAGCTCATCACCCGGCGTGAAAACGTGATGGAGTTTGTGGGCGCGGTGCAGGACTTTGAGAACCTGGCCGAGGACGCGACGCTGGAAAGTTTCCTGGAGAATGTGGCGCTGGTGACCGACCTGGACATGCAGGAGAATGCGCCCCAGTACGTCACGCTGATGACGCTGCACTCCGCCAAGGGGCTGGAGTACGATGCCGTGTTCCTCATCGGGCTGGAGGAGGGGGTATTCCCAAGCCAGCGTTCCCTGCTGGACAAGGAGCGTATGGAGGAGGAGCGCCGCCTGTGCTACGTGGGCATGACCCGCGCCCGCAAATACCTCAGCCTGTCGCTGGCCAAGCGGCGCACGCTGTTTAACCAGATTTCCTTCAACCCGCCCAGCCCGTTCATCGCCGAGATCCCGGCCCACTTGCTGGCGGATGACTTTGGCAAGGCCATGCGCAGGCACTTTGGCGTCACCGAGGCGCCGCCCCTTGCCCAGCGCAGGCCCACGCAGCGCCAACCCAAGATCAGCTTTGGCATCCCGGGCATGGGGCAGGACCTGACGCAGATCCCCGGCGTGCGCAAGGGCTTCCTTAACACCGCCGCCCGGCTAAAGAAAAAGGCGCCCACGGTGTTCAACGCCGGCGATAAGGTGCTGCACAAAAAGTTCGGCGAGGGCCTGGTGCTGGATGTCAGCGGCACGGGCACGGACACGCGCATCAGCATCCGCTTTACCGCCTACGGCGAAAAGCAGTTTGCGGTGCATGTGGCCCCCATCGTCAAAATGGAGTAGCCGATGAGCGAGGATCTGCGCGCCGCGATGCGCGTTCTGGTTGACCAAATCAACGAGGCGTCATGGCGCTATTATGTTGAGGACGATCCCATCCTGTCCGATCAGGAATGGGATCGTTTGTATGATCAGTTGCTGGAGATGGAGCGCCAGGCCGGCATGGTGCTGCCCGATTCGCCCACCCGGCGCGTTGGCGGTGAGCCGCTGGCCGCCTTCAAGCAGCACCGCCACCTGTCCCGCCTGTGGAGCATGGACAAGGTGCAATCCCCGGAGGCGCTGCGCCAGTGGCTGGCGCGGGCCCAGGCCATGCAGGCCCGGCAGGAGGGGCTGCCGCCGCTGCAGTGGGCGGTGGAGTACAAGTACGATGGGCTGACGGTCAACCTGACCTACCGGGACGGCGCGCTGGTGCACGCGGCCACCCGGGGCAACGGCCAGGTGGGGGAGGAGATTCTGCCCCAGGCCATGACCGTGCGGGGCATACCCCTGTCCATCCCCTATCGAGGGCTGATGGAGATCCACGGCGAGTGCATCATGCGCCTGAGCGAGCTCAAGCGCTTTAACCAAACAGCGGCAGAGCCGCTCAAAAACGCCCGCAACGCCGCCGCGGGCGCGTTGCGCAACCTGGACCCGCAGGTGACGGCCTCCCGACGGCTGAACGCGTATTTTTACGAGGTGGGCTATATTGAGGACCCGCCCTACCAAGACCAGGTGGGCATGATGCGCTTTATCCGCGAAAACGGCTTTCCCGTGTCGCCGTTGCTGGCCGTATCCGCCGACCCGGAGGAAATCAATGCCGCCGTCGCCCGGGTGGAGGCGCAGCGCGAAACGCTGGATTTTCTCATCGACGGCGCGGTGGTCAAGATCACCGACAAGGCCACCAGAGAGGCCTTTGGCTATACGGACAAGTTTCCCCGCTGGGCGGTGGCGTGCAAATTTGCCGCCGAGGAGAGCACCACCACCCTGGAGCGCGTCACCTGGGAGCCCGGGCGTACCGGCAAGCTGACGCCCCTTGGCCATGTGATGCCGGTGGAGTTTTCGGGCGTCACCGTGCGCAAGGCCACGCTCAACAACTGGGGGGACATCCAGCGCAAGCGGCTGTCCCTGGGGGCCACCGTGTGGATCCGCCGCAGCAACGATGTTATCCCCGAGATCATGGGCGTGGTGGCGGATGATGCCCAGGGCCTGCCGATTGATAAGCCGGAGCACTGCCCGGCCTGCGGCAGCCAGCTGGAGGAGATCGGCGCCAACCTGTTCTGCCTTAACCGGGATGGCTGCAAGCCGCAGGTGGTGGCGCGCCTGACCCACTACGCGGGGCGGGACGCCATGGACATCGCCGGCTTTTCCGAGAAGACAGCGGAGCTGTTTTTCGACCGCCTGGGCGTGCAGGAGCCGGACCAGCTGTATACCCTCACCCGCGAGCAGCTGCTCGGGCTGCCGGGCTTTTTGGATAAAAAGGCGGACAATCTGATCGAGGGCATCCGCGCCAGCCGCGACTGCCAGCTGGATGCCTTTTTGTTTGCCATCGGCATTCCCAACATCGGCCGCGGTACCGCGCGCGACATCGCGGCGGAGCTGGGCAGCTTGGATGCTGTGCGCGCCGCAGGGGAGGAGCAGCTGTCCGCCATCCCCGGCGTGGGCGGGGTGCTGGTGCAGAGCATGGTGGATTTCTTCCGCGACCCGCAGAATGTCCGTTTGATTGACAGCCTGTTGGCCCTGGGGGTACGCCCCCATGATATGCAGCTCAGCGGCGCGCCCGGCCGGCTCACCGGCCAGTCGGTGGTGGTGACGGGCACCCTGCCCACCCTCAGCCGGCAGCAGGCGGAGGAGCTGATCCGCCGCCATGGGGGCATTGCCGCCAGCGCTGTCAGCCGCAAGACGGCCTTTGTGTTGTGCGGGGAAAGCGCCGGCAGCAAGCTGCAAAAGGCGCAGCAGCTGGGCATCCCGGTGCTGGATGAGGCCGCGTTCCTCAAGTTAATACAAGAATAATCACGACAATCTGTCTGCCACAAGCAAGCGAGCCGCCCGAAAGGGCGGCTCGATGTGTTTGCGATGGTTTGATTACTTGATTTCGATCTTGGCGCCGACTTCTTCAAACTGCTTCTTGATCTTCTCGGCGTCAGCCTTGGGCAGGCCTTCCTTGATGACCTTGGGCGCGGACTCAACGAACTCCTTGGCTTCCTTGAGGCCCAGGCCGCTGACGACTTCGCGGACAACCTTAATGACCTTGATCTTCTCGGAGCCGGCATCGGTCAGCACGACGTCAAACTCGGTCTTCTCTTCGGCGGCGGCTGCGGGGGCAGCGGCGGCTGCGGGGGCAGCGGCGGCAACGGGGGCAGCGGCGGATACGCCAAACTTCTCTTCCAGCTCCTTGACGAGCTCGGCCAGCTCCAGCACGGTCATTGACTCAATGGCGGCCAGGATTTCTGCACGGTTCATGTGTTTTTCCTCCAATTAATTCCTTAGTTTTGTGGTTTGGGGTTACGCTTCGGTTTCGGCCTTCTGCTTGCGCACGGCATCCACCGCATAGACCAGGGACCGCAGGGTGGCACTCAGCACGCCCACCAGGTTGGTGGCGGGGGCGTTCAAGCTGCCCATCATCTTGGCGATCAGCACCTCTCTGCTGGGCAGCTTGGCCAGGGCCTGCACGCCGGCAGGATCCATGTAGTTGCCCTCGACCAGGCCGGCCTTGATGGTGAACTTGTTGTTGGCCTTGGCCTCGGCCATGAAGTCGCTGATGATTTTGGCGGGGGACACAGGGTCCTGCATGCCAAAGGCAAAAGCCGACGGGCCGGTCAGCACATCATCCAGGCTGGTAATGCCCAGATCGTCCAGCGCGCGGCGCACCAACGTGTTCTTCAACACCTTGTAATCGACGCCCGCTTCGCGGAACTTGGCGCGCAGGGCCGTGATTTCGGCCACCGTGACGCCCGAGCTGCTCAGCACGATGACGGACTGGGCGGTCTTGATCTTCTCGGCGATCTCGGCCACTGCCTCGCGTTTGAGCTGCGCGTTCTTGTTCAGCTTCACTGTTTCTTGGGGATTGCTCATGTTTGTTTCACCGCCTTATGGCTTAGAATCAAGAAACCCTTGTGCATCGGCACAAGGGCATTCAATCAAATGCGTCTTGCACCTCGGCGGGCGACTGTCGTCATTAAGCGCGTAGCGCACCGGCTGTCTTTGGCACAGGCTTCTTCAAGCCACAGGTAGGTTATCACGCTGCCCGGCCCCTGTCAAGAGAAAAACAGAAAAAACTTGGCCAAATCCTGTAAAATGGCGGGAATAGACCTTGACATCAGCCCGAGGGTTTTGTAAGATAATCTTTGCATCAATAGGCTCCGCTAGCCCCGGAACTATTGTAACAGCAAGCAGGGCCGTGCGACCATCACAGCGCTGCACCCGTACACAATGTTTTAGGAGGAAATTCAGCTTTGAATACCTATATGGCCAATGCGCAGACAGTCGAGCGCAAGTGGTATGTCGTTGATGCAGACGGTATGGTGCTTGGGCGGCTGGCCAGCCAGGTTGCCAACATCCTGCGCGGCAAGCACAAGCCCATCTATACCCCCCATGTCGATACCGGCGACCATGTGATCATCGTCAATGCAGACAAGGTGATCCTCACCGGCAAGAAGCTTGATCAGAAATTTTACTACCACCACTCCGGCTATGTTGGCGGCCTGAAGGCCACCAAGTACCGCCGGCTGATGGATGAGAAGCCCGAGTTTGCAGTGCGCCACGCAGTGGTGGGCATGCTGCCCAAGGGCCCCCTGGGCCGCAAGATGGCCACCAAGATGCACATTTTCGCCGGCGCTGAGCACGCGCATGCCGCCCAGCAGCCCGAAGCGCTCGAACTGATCAAGTAAGCGGAAGGAGATACACGTATCATGGCTCAAGCAGATTTTAACGCAGTCGGCCGCCGAAAGAAGGCGATTGCCCGGGTGCGCCTTGTCCCCGGCAGCGGCAACATCGTGATCAACAAGCGTGAGATTGATAACTACTTTGGCCTGGAGACCCTCAAGATGACGGTCCGCCAGCCCTTGGTGCTCACCAAGACCACCGGCTTTGACGTGGTTGTCAACGTCAACGGCGGCGGCCTCACCGGCCAGTCCGGCGCCATCCGCCACGGCATCAGCCGCGCGCTCATCAAGGCCAACCCCGAGCTGCGCGCCGAGCTGAAAAAAGCCGGCTTTCTCACGCGCGATCCGCGCATGAAGGAGCGCAAGAAGTACGGCCTCAAGGGCGCCCGCCGTGCCCCGCAGTTCTCCAAGCGCTAATACCCAACGAAAGATATTCACAAAATCCCCGCCGTGTGCAAGACATGCGGCGGGGATTGTCTGTTATGTTATATAGACCAAACGACCGGCATATACTAAACGAAAATGTTCATGCAAGGATGGCGCAGGATTTTTTCGGCTGCGTGAAGCCGAATGAGGAAAGCGTAGTGGCGCTACGCTGACCGAGAGAGGCAATGCGCAGGCGGAAAAAGACAAGTCCCATCAAAGCGTTAAGGTTTGAGTTTCGTATTATTCCTCCCGGTGCAAGGAGCGCTCCTGCTCGAAGCCGTTGGGGTAGCGGCGCATCAGCTTGTTGATGTTGCTACCGGCGATGTCGGCCAGATCAACGCCCAGCGCTTCGGCGGCCAGGGCGCAGTACCACAGGATGTCGCCCACCTCCTCGGCCAGGTGGGCTTTGTTTACTTCATGGCCCTGGAAGCTGGCCTTCTTGATGGCATCGGCAAATTCTCCGGCCTCTCCAGCCAGGCCGAGGGCGGCATTCTGCAGGGCGCCCAGCCCATCAAAATCCTTCAGGCTGCAGGTGCGCATGGCCTGTTGCTGGTACTCGCTGAAATTCATGTGATGCGGTCCTTTCTGTGCTATGGCTGCTCCTGCCCGTTGTGGTTAGCGTGGCCATGATAGTCCGGCTGCTGGTAACGGTAGCTGTTGGGGTACACCGCCTCGTGGAAGGCATCCTCCTGCCGCACGGGCGAGGGCAGGCCGTCGATCATGCCCTCCTCGTCCTCGGTCTGCAGCCGCTCCCTCAGCCCGTCAAACAGCCGCTGGGCAGAGCGCATCCGGCTGCTTCGATCGCTGCGGCGGCGCCTGCCCTCACCGGATGGGGCGGGGGCGAGGTTTTCCCCCTGGGTGAAGCCGCCCCACCCGTTGCCGGGCTCGGGGGCCAGCGACAGGTCGTCGGCCTCAAAGCTATCGGGGTACAGCGGCTGCGGCGGCGCTGCCTGCGGGGAATAGTCTATATCGGCTGGGGGTGTATACTGCGCGGGCGTATGCTCCTGCCACAGCGGCGCGGGCTGGTACGCGTCCTGCGTGCCCAGATCTGGCGGCTGCCAGGCGTCGGGCTGAACCGGCGGATACAGCGGGGGATAGGCTGCCCCCTGCTGGCCATATCCGCCAACCGGCACGCTGTTTGGGTCAACATATTCTACGGGATACCCGGCATCCGCCGACATATCCGCATAGGGTAGGGGAGAAAGTCCCTGCTGCTGCAGACCATCCAGCGGATAGGCCTCCTGCGGGGTGGATACCCAGTCGGCGATGGTGTTGAGGGTATGGTCATCCATGTCGGTGTATTCCAGGTCCTGCGCAGTTTGCTGCAGGCGGCGGCTGCGCAGCCTGCGCGTCAGCCAGGAGCGCCAGACCAGGTAAGGCCGCCATCGCACCAGCCACACCGCATAGTCCAGCACCGTGCCGCCGATGATGATCAGCAGCACAATGCCCAGCCAATACCGGGAAAAAAAGCTGCCCGTGCCGCTGGTGGAGTTGACCACTGCGTTCCAGGCGCTGTTGGCCGCCGTGCCCATCCAGCCGAACATGAGGTTAAACAGCCAGTCCGCAAAGGCGTTCACGGCACGGCCTCCGGCGTGGGCGGTGTGTCGGGCACAATTTCTACGGTGACATACACCGCATCCTCGCTCATATACAGGGCGTTTTGCGGGCGCTCCACCTTCACGGCGCGGATCAGCGTCTCGCTGGCGCCGGCGATGTCAATGGTGCCGGAGGATACCTCAAGCATGCTCACCGTGCGCAGGAACTCGCTGGTGCCCGCCACCGACAGGTACGCCGGCGCTGCGCTGATGGAAGCAACGCGGTACCCGGCCTTGGGCTGCCCGGAGGTGATGCCGCCCAGGTTGATGTCCACCGTCTTGAGGGGATACAGGCGCTGGTCCACCAGCATGGTATCCAGCAGGATGGATTCGCTGGTCACGCTGACTAAGGAGGAATCCACCACCTTGTTGTCTGCATCCTGCAGCACAAAGGGAACGGCGGTCAGCTGGGTGCCGGGCTGTGCGCTCAGGCGGGACAGGTCGTACACCGCCACGCAGCGCGCAACGCGCTCCACCACCTGCCGGGGGCCGGAAATGACCACCAGCGCCGGGTCGATGCTGGGCTCGGGCGCGTAAAAGCCTGCGGGCGCCTCGCCCCGCTTGTCCAGCTGTACGGGGATGCGGCGGCGGGTGATGTAATTGTCCACCACCACCTTGACCTCGTTTTTAGAGAGCCAGGTAACCTGGCCGTAGGTGGAGGTGGTGTTGGTGATGATGGGCAGCATCTGCTCGCCCGCTGTGGTGATGCGCGACAGGTCCACCCGGGCGTTGTAGGTGGAGGCGGTGACCGAGTTGTAGTACCGCTGCGGCACATCCACTCGCATTTGCAAAGTACCCAACTCTTCCAGGCCGGAAACCACGACCAGGCCGTTACGCTGCAGAATATCGGCATTGACCGCGGTAACGGCCACATCGGTAAAGGTCTTTTCGCGGCTCAGGTTGCCGTCGTTGCTGATCAGGCCACCCCACATCACCACCGACAGCGCCAGGCACCCCAACTTCAGCCCCCAGTTGCGCAGCATCACCTTTTTGAGGCGCTGCAGCAGGTCGCGCACGGAGGGCGCCTTGGTGCGGATGTCGTCGGGCTTATTGCTCATCCTTGCGGCTCCTCCATGCCTGATACTTGTCGTATGCGTACGCAAAGGCCTGCTTGAGGCCCATCTTCTCCTGCTTATAAAGGCCGGATAGCACGCGGGAAATGCCATCCGCATCCAGGTGGCGGGTCAGCTTGCCGCCCTGGGCCATGCTGATGATGCCGGTCTCCTCGGAGACGATCAGCACGATGGCATCGGTTGTTTCGGTGACGCCCAGGCCCGCGCGGTGGCGCGTGCCCAGGTCGCGGCTCAGGTTGCTCTGCTCGCTCAGCCCCAGCACACAGGCGGCCGCCAGAATGCGGTCGCCGCGGATGATCACCGCGCCGTCATGCAGGGGGGTATTGGGCTCAAAGATGTTGATGATCAGTGGGCCCGATATCAGCGAATCAATGGTGGTGCCGGTGTCTATATAGTCCTTCAGGCCGGTCTTCTGTTCAAAGACCATCAGCGCCCCAATCCTGCGGCGGGACAGGCTCATCAGGCTCTGCGTGACCTCGGTGATGATGCGGGTGGATTCATCCTGGCTGTCCAGGAACCGGTCCACCCGGGCGCCGCGGCCAATGCGCTCCAGCGCCCGGCGCAATTCGGGCTGAAACAGAATCAGCAACACCAGCGATCCATTGTTTACAATGCCCAGCAGCAGCCAGTTGAGCGCCACCAGCCCCAGAAAGCGGCTGAGCCAGCTGGCCACAATCAGCACGCCAAAGCCCTTGAGCACCTGGCTGGCGCGCGTTTCCCGCGTCAACATGAACAGCTGGTAGATTAAAAAGGCAACAATCAGGATGTCCAGCCAGTCCTTTAGCTGGGGGCGGTTGAATACATTCCAGAAGAAAGCGCCGAATTGATCGGTGAATCTGCTCAATATCGCGGCCGTCCTTTCTTGAATGCTGATATCATTATACAACAGAAACGCTTTCAGATGAAGGTTGTCTATGAGATTTCACACTTTTTCAATAAAAAGACACAAAGGGGACAAATTTTTTCCTCCGTACTTTGCCGCATGCCGGCGGGAACCAGCCGCCGCTGGCGCAGGTGTACCGGTAATTTTTTTGAGCACGGAGCGCTTGACAAATACCCTATGGGGGTATAATGTGGTGACGGAAGACAAGGAGGTCTGTATGAAACAAGAAGTGTATGTGGTGGAGGGGATGACCTGTGCGGCATGCTCATCCGCCGTTGAAAGGGTAACGGGCAAGCTGCCCGGCGTGAGCGAAAGTCAGGTGAACCTGCTGACGGGCACCATGTCGATCACCTATGATGAAAAACAGGTAACGCCGGAGCAGATCATGCGCAAGGTGGAGCGGGCCGGCTTCAGCGCCCGACCTCTTGTTAAGGAGGCTGCGCAGGAGCCTGTTGAGACCGATGATGGCGAGGCCGCGCTTATGACTGAGCGCAGGCAGGTGATTGTGGCGCTTGTGCTGGCAGCGGTGCTGCTGTATGTCGCCATGGGGCCTATGCTGCTGCCCGGCTTGCCCATGCCGTCCCTTTTCCGGCTGGACCGATACCCCGTGAACGCCGCCATGCTGCAAATGCTGCTGACCATTCCCATCCTGTGGATCGGGCGCGGATTTTTCACGCGGGGGTTCAAGGCGCTGTGGCACCGCAGCCCCACCATGGACAGCCTGGTGGCGCTTGGGGCCTCGGCATCGTTCCTCTTTAGCCTGGCGATGACCTTTCTCATCAGCGATGACCCGCATCACGTGCATCACCTGTACTACGAGTCCGCCGGCATCATCGTGGCCTTTGTGCTGCTGGGCAAACACATGGAGGCGCGCAGCAAGCGCCGCACCACCGAGGCCATTCGCAAGCTGATGGAGCTGGCCCCCGACACCGCCGTGCTGGTGGCCGAGGACGGCACCGTGCGCGAGGTGCCCACTGGCCAGGTGCAGGTGGGCAATACCGTGCTGATCCGGCCGGGCAGCAAGGTGCCGCTGGATGGGCAGGTGATCAGGGGTGAATCCGCGGTGGATGAATCGCTGCTGACAGGGGAAAGCATGCCGGTGGAGAAGGGGCCGGGCAGCGAGGTAATCGGCGGCTCCCTCAACCAGCAGGGCGCGCTGTATGTGCGGGTGACGCGCATCGGGCAGGACACCACGCTCAGCCGCATCGTGCGCTTCGTGCAGGATGCCCAGGGGCGCAAGGCGCCCATCTCCGGGCTGGCGGACCGGGTGTCGGCCATCTTCGTGCCGGTGGTCATCGCGATCGCGTTGCTGGCATCAGCCGCCTGGCTGATTGCGGGCAAGGATCTGGCCTTTGCGGTGCGCATTTTGACGGCGGTGCTTGTCATCGCCTGCCCCTGCGCCATGGGCCTGGCGACGCCCACTGCCATCGTGGTGGGCACCGGCCTGGGCGCGGCCCACGGCATTCTGATCCGCAACGGTGAGGCGCTGGAGAAGACCCACGAAAGCGATGTGGTGATCTTTGACAAGACAGGCACCGTGACCAGCGGCAAGCCGGCCGTGACGCATGTGCGCGCATTGGATATGCCCGAGGACGAGCTGCTGGCGCGCATCGCCCTGGCGGAGCAGGCCTCCCAGCATCCCTTGGCGGCGGCCTTTATCAACCGTGCGCAGGAGGCGGGGGCCAGCGTGCCCGGTCTGAGCGTGGCGGAGTTTCGCAACACCACCGGCCTGGGCATCGAAGCAGACCTGTCCGACGGCACGACCATCGCCATTGGCAACGCGCAGCTGATGCGCACCCATGGTGCGGAGGTCATCCCGGTGCAACAGGAGGCGGAGGACCTGGCTGCCCAGGGGCAGACGATCGTCTTTGCAGCACTTGATGGCGTGCTGGTCGGCATGTTGGCAGTGGCCGATCAGATGAAGCCCGATGCCCCCGCCGCCATCTCGGAGCTGAAGGCCATGGGCATCCGCACCGTGCTGCTCACCGGCGATAACGAGCGCACAGCCCAGGCGGTGGGCCGTCAGCTTGCGGTGGATGAGGTCATCGCCGGCGTGCTGCCCCAGGGCAAAGCCCAGGTGGTGGAGCAGGTGCGCGCGTCCGGCAAGCACGTGCTCATGGTGGGGGATGGCATCAACGACAGCCCGGCCCTGGCCGCGGCGGACGTGGGCCTGGCCATAGGCAGCGGCTCCGACATTGCCATCGAGGCGGCCGATGTGGTGCTGATGAAGAGCGACATCCGCGATGTGCCACGCGCCATCCGCCTCAGCCGAGCCACCATCCGCAACATCCGGCAAAACCTATTCTGGGCCTTCTTTTACAACACCATTGGCATCCCGGTGGCGGCCGGATTGCTGTACCTGTTTGGCGGCCCGCTGATGAACCCGATGCTGGCCGGGCTGGCCATGTCCCTCAGCTCGGTGTTTGTGGTGGGCAACGCGCTGCGCTTGAGGAGGGCCAGGCTATGAGTGACAAGCATACCTACCGGGACCAGGCGCTGCACCGCGCGCTGATTAACCGCCTCAGCCGCATAGAGGGGCAGGTGCGCGGCGTGAAAAACATGGTGGAGAACGACATATACTGCATCGACATCCTCAACCAGACGGCGGCCATCCGCTCTGCGCTAAATGCTTTCAGCGCTACGCTGCTGGAGCAGCACATCCGCAGCTGTGTCAAGGCGGGCGTAGGCCGGGGGGATGAGGAGGTCATCGAGGAACTGGTGGACACCATCAAAAAGCTGACAAAGTAAGTACAACGGCAAAGGAGCGTATACATGACCATTCTTCAGGTACCTGATATGCATTGTGAGAACTGCGTGCGCCGCATCACCGAGGCGCTGACCCGGGAAGGCCTGGCCTTCCGGGTGGATCTGGCGGGCAAGACCGTTGCGGTGGACGGCGATCAACAGGCGGTTGCCACCGCTGTCGAAGCCCTGGACGACCTGGGGTTTGATGCAATGGAATAAACCTGCTTACCGCACCAAAGGGCCCCCGCGTGCTGCGGGGGCCTCCTCATTTGGCCGGATACCTCAGTATCAGTAGTTGGTCAGGTTGTACATCTCGATGGCGTCATTGGCCAGGTTGGTCAGCTTGGTGACCGCTTCCTCGGGGGACAGGCCCTTGAGGAACACTTCCTCGGTGACATCTTCCACGTACTGGCGCACCTCGGGGAACACGCTCAGCAGGGAGCCCACGTACTCGGGCCCGGAGGCATGCAGCTGATCCAGCGCAGTTTGGAACTGGGGATACTTGGCAATGTTCTCCTTGAAGGTCTCGGTGTCGTGTGCCTTCATGTTGATGGGGAAGTAGCCGGTCTTGGCGTTCCACACGGCCTGGTTTTCGGGGTTGATCATGTACTGAACAAACTCCCAGGAGGCGTCCATCTTCTTGTCGTCGCCGGAGTTGACCATCCACAGGGTGCCGCCGCCGGTGGAGACGCCGCCCTGGTCACCCTCGTTGACGTAGGGGAAGTAGGCGGTGCCCACTTCAAAGCTGTCGCCCACGTTGCCCAGCACGCCCGCCAGGTTGGCGGTGGAGGCCAGGAAGATCGCGGTCTTGCCGGCGACAAAGGCTGCGCGCGCCTGGCCGGTGCCGCCGCGCTCGATGTAGGAGGTGTAGGGGCTTTCGGAGATCTTCTTCCACATGTTGAACAGATCCAGCGCCGCGCCGTTCTCGTCAAAGGCTACGGACGTGGCGTAGGACTCGCGGCCGTTGCCGTTGTTCACGTACTGGCGGCCCATTTTACCGGTCCACTGCTCGAAGAACCAGCCATAGTTGGAGAACAGGAAGCCGGCGCGATCCAGCTTGCCGTCCTTGTCATAGGTGGCCAGCTTCTCGGCGATGGCCAGGATGCCGTCTACCGTGGTGGGCACTTCGGTGATGCCGGCCTCGTCAAAGGCGGTCTTGTTGTAGTACATCAGCGGGGTGGAGCAGTTGAACGGCATGGAGTTGATCACGCCGTCGATGGTGTAGTATGCCAACAGGTTGGGCTCGATGACGGATACGTCAAAGCCGGTTTTGTCGATGTAGGTCTGCACGGGCACCATCTTCTGAGAATCGATGATGAAGCGGGAGCCAATTTCGTAGCTCTGCACGATGTCAAACGGCAACGCCTCGCCCATGCTGGTGGCCTTCAGCTTGTTGATGGCGTCATCATACTCGCCCTGATACTGGGCATCCACGACGATTTTGTCCTGGGAGGCGTTGAAGGCTTCGACCATGGAGGCGATGACTTCCGCATTGGTACCGCCCAGGGAGTACCAGAACACCACTTTGGTCTTTTCGCCCTCCGCCAGTGCACTGAACGCTGACAGGCACAGCAGGACGGCCAGAAGGATTGCTACCAGTTTCTTCATATTGTCTCCTTTCAATCTTGGCTATATTCAATCGCCATTCGGCGAAAAGCCCTACCCTTTGACGGCGCCGGCCATCAGGCCGTTGATCAACTGCTTTTGCATGAAGATGAAGATGGACAGCGAGGGGATTAATACCACCACCACGCCGGCCATCATCAGGCCGATCTGCTCGGAGTCGATATCATACAGCTGCGAGATACCGATCTGCACCGTGCGTACCTTGTCGGAGTTGGTGACCAGCAGCGGCCAAAGGTACTGATTCCACTGCTGGAGGAATACATAGGCACCCAGCGCACCCAGCGCAGGGCGCGCCAGAGGGATCACGATGGTGGCCAGAAAACGCCAGTTGCCGCAGCCGTCCAGCTTGGCGGCCTCATGCAGCTCCTTGGCGAAGGTGAGGTAGTTTTGCCGCATCAAAAAGATGCCCATAGCCGAACACGCGTAGGGCAATATCATCGCGCGGTAGCTGTCCAGCCATCCCCAGTGAGAGACGGTCAGGTAGTTGGCGATGATGGTGGCTTCCCAGGGCACCATCATGGTGGCCAGGATGCACATAAACACCAGGTTGCGCCCGCGGAACTGCAAAAAGCTGAAGGCAAACGCCGCCATGGAGCAGGTGATCATCTGCAAGATGGTGACCGATCCCGCCACGATGAACGAGTTGACAATCTGGCGCGGGATGGTCGTCTTGGTGAAGACATGGCTGTAGGACACAAAGTCCATTCGCGTGGGGATCAGCCGCGAATACAATTCATCTGCCGGCATGCCGCTCATCATGAAGGTGTAAATCAGCGGCAGCATGATCAGCAGCACCAGCGGCAGGTTGAGGCCGATGCGCAGCAGGGCGCTGAGCGCGTTTTTTTGCCGGCGGGTAAGCGTTGCTTGGCTCATTGGTAATGCACGCTCCTTTTTTCAGCGCGGAACTGCAGCAGCGTGATGATCATGATGATGACAAACAGCACGATGGAGCGCGCCGCAGCCGAACCAAAGCGGAAGTTGCGAAAGGCATCCAGGTAGATGGAATAGACGATGACGTTGGTGGTCTCGTTAGGGCCGCCCGAGGTGAGCAGCCTGACCTGCGTAAAGCTCTGAAACGCGCTGATGATGTTGATGATGATCTGGAAAAACAGCGTGGGGGACAGGCTGGGCAGCGTGATGTGGCGCTGCTGGTGCCAGTAGCCCGCGCCGTCGATGGCCGCGCTTTCGTACAGTTCGTCGGGGATGTTGCGCAGCCCGGCGGAGATAAAGATGAAGTTGATGCCGCTGGCCAGCCAGATGGAGATCACGCAAATGATGGGGAACGCCCATGCCGGGTCGTTGAGCCAGTTGGTGCGCGTGCCTGCCAGCCGGTTCACCAGCCCGATGGAAGGGTGAAAGATCATCTTGAAGCTCATCGCCGCGGCGGCGGAGGCAATGGCGATGGGCATGGCATAGATGGCGCTGGCAAAGGCCCGGGCGGGGAATTTGCGCGCCGTCAGCAGGCTGGTGGTCAGGCCGACCAGCAGGCTGCCGAAGGCGACAAAGAACACAAACCGCAGCGTGACCCACATGCTGTTCCAGAAGGCGGCCGAGTATTTGCCCACTAGAATATCCAGGTAGTTCTGCAGCTCGTAGAACACCTTGGGCTCGCCGTATTTATTGGTTAAATAGGTGCTTAAATAGATGGTTTTGAAGAAGGGATAGTACAGAAATACAGCAAAAATAATCAGCGCAGGCAACAAAAAGAGCCACGGCTCTATTGTTTCATACAGGGTCTTTTTCCTGCGCACCGTGAAAGCCTTCATCCGAGTCATCTGTTCTCCTGACGCGTTTTCTTACCCTTTAGGAGGGACCGTTTGACGTTTCTGTTGACTGTGTCCATCTTATCAACCGCAGGGGTTGCTGTCAAGGACGGGGCAGGCAGAGAGGGGGTTCCAATTGTAGGTTAGTCAAACATGTTGGACAGAGTATTCATTCAGGAACTCAACCGGGGATAAGAAGCCAAGGGGTCTCATCGGTAGCCGGTTGCTCCGGGATTGCCAGGCAGTTAACTGCCTGGCAAAGTCTTCGTAAGAGTAGAAGGTTCGGCGGCTGTAGAAGCGTTTGACATCTTCCCTGTGGCTGCGCTCCACCTTGCCGTTATGCCTTGGGGTGTAGGGGCGGATATGCTTCAGTTTAATCCCCAGCGTCTGAGCCGTTGTTTCAAAGGCTGTCAGACGAGTTGTTTGGCTAGAGATCAGACGGTTGGTGAACTCAAGGCCATTGTCTGTCTGGATACAGTGAACCTCAATTCCCAAGCGGGTGTAGTAATTGACCATGCTTAAGAGAAAGTCCTTTGATGAATAGGTATTTTGCTCCTGATAAGCCTTCAGGTAACGCAGTCGAGTAAACTCATCTATCGCAGTGTATTGCACTAATCGTTCCTGAGCCGCTTCACCGACCTTGCAAGCCTTCGGGACGATTTTGACATCTACCTGGATTCGTTCTCCCGGAAAGGTCATTTGCTGGTATGGCTTGGGCTTGTAGACTTTCTTTTTCGGCTTTGTTTGCAAGTTCAATTTGTACAAGATGCGATACAGACCGCTTAAGGACCTCTTGTATCCGCGCTTCCTGAGCCTGCACCACAGCTCTACCCGGCCCAGGGTAGGATTCCGTCTGCACATGTCCCGCAGCAGCTTGATTTCCTGCTCTGTGTGTTGATTAGGATGGCGGTGCGGTCTTCGGGACTGACAAGCCAAGGATTCAATGTTCCCGTCATACCGTGCCAGCCAGAAGTAGATGTATGACCGTGCCCTATTATGCCGCCTAGATGCCTTCCATACGCCGTGACGGAGAGCGAATTCGACCAATGATTGCCGGTACTTCATGTCCTGGGTTATACTATTCATGGAGAAAGAGTTCCTTTCGTTAGTGTTGTGGTGGTAACAACAGTCTAACCGATTTGACCTCTTTCTCTTCCTTTTCACGCCTCCTTTCAGAAACATTGTCCAATATGTATGGTACTCCTACAGGGGCAGGCAGAGAGGGGGTTCCAATTGCATTCTTTAACAATATATTACCTGAATTTCACATGGGCAGGCACAAAAAAGCTGCCGGTCTAATGACCGGCAGCATCAAAGGGCGGGGTGCTTACTGCGCGACGGCCTCGGCCACTTCGGCCTCGGGGTGCACGCTCACCTGCTTTTTGAACTTGCCCAGGTGCTCAAAGCGGACAATGCCGTCCTTGAGCGCGAACAGGGTGTCATCCTTGCCGCGGCCCACGTTGAGGCCGGGGTGCATCTTGGTGCCGCGCTGGCGCACTAAAATATTGCCGGCCAGCACAAACTGTCCGTCGGCGCGCTTGGGGCCAAGGCGCTTGGATTCGCTGTCGCGGCCGTTGCGGGTGGAGCCCATGCCCTTCTTGTGGGCAAACAACTGAAGATTCAGCTTCAACATCTTGTGTTCCTCCGTTTCATTTGGGCGGCTCACTGTCTTTGAGCCGTATGTGCTTTGGGTAGGCGGCCTCCAGATCCTTCATGCCCTGCTCGAATACCCGGAATATGGTATCCGACCGGTCGTTGCCCTGCGGCAGATGCACCTCCAGCAGCCCGTCCCTTTGCAAAACGATGGGCGCAATCCCGGCTACTGACTCCAGCGCGTTGGCGCAGGTGATGGATAAAAAGGAGACGGCTGAACAAACAATGTCCTGCCCCGATGGGGCGAAGCCTGTGTGGCCGCTGATCCGGTAGCCTGTGATCACATCCCCGGGCAGGCGGTACAACAGGACGGTGGTCATCTTCAGGCCTTGATGCCGGTGATCTCCACCTGGGTGAAGGGCTGCCGGTGACCCTGCTTGCGGCGGTAGTTCTTCTTGCTCTTGTACTTGTAGACGATGATCTTCTGACCGCGGCCCTGCTTCAACACCTTGCCGGTCACCTCGGCGCCTTCCACCAGCGGGTTGCCCGCCTTGATGGTCTCGCCGCCCAGCATCAGCACGGGGAAGGTAACGGAGTCGTCCACCTGGTTGTCGAGTTTTTCCACATAGATGATGTCTCCCTCGGAGACGCGATACTGTTTGCCGCCAGTCGCGATGATTGCGTACACTTGCAGCACCTCCATACATTACTCGCCGGGCGTTTGGGCATTTTCAGCCCCGAGGCAGCGCGTGCGCTTTAAGGCCTCTCCCGAGCGGCTAAACCATAAGATACCACAGGTGCAAGCCGCGGTCAAGTAAAATGCATGGAGAGTTTGTGCCTTTGGTGGAAAACTTTACCCCTGCATCTCCGTCAGGTGCTGCCAGGTGTACTTGGGCATGTTCTGCCGCTGCAGGCGCGGGTTTTTGCGGGCCTGTATGGCCAGCGTGTCAAAGAACAGGCGCCACAACTCCTGCGTCAGCAGTTCCTCCGGGGCGTCCTGGGGCAGCACGGCCTCCACCCGGCGGATTTCGATATGCCCGGCCTGCGCCAGGCCGGCCAGGTGCCGGCCCTCATCATAGACTACCAACCGTTCCTTGGGAAAGCGGGCGGAAAAGTGGGGCATCAGCAGGCCCAGCACATTGTTGCGCGGGCGGAAGACGGCCAGCATGCTGCCATCCGTCATCTGCCGGAAGCGCAGCAGCCCCATAAAGCGGTGCGCCTCCATGCCCACCTCCCGCTGGCAGGCCAGAAATGCCAGCACATCGTCATCCAGCGAGGCCAGCGCCTGCCGCCCCTGCACACACGCCCTATGAATGGTTTTGACGATGGCGGTGTGCCGGTCATCCCGGCGGGACAGATAGGCCATCCGCACCATGTGCAGGAATTCCTGCCCCAGCGTTTTTTGCAGAAAAGCCCGGATGCGCTCTGCTTTTTCAGGGTCCGTTATTATCTGCCGGTCGGGCAGAAAGTTTTCCTGGCCATCCGCCGGGATGACGCAGATCAGCGCTGCCCGCTCCCGATAGGTGTCAAAGGCCACGGTCAGCAGGCCGTCAAAGGTGCCGTCAAAGCCGCAATGCATCATACCGCCTCCAGGAAGGACAGCTGCTCAAAGCCGCCACCGTCCTTAAACGCCAGGCAGCGGTACACCTGCTGCGGGTCATCGTGCAGGGGGTAGGGGCGCCGCCCGTCCGCCGTGAGGAAATACCGGGCGCGCGCCATCACCGCGCCGGTTTTCTTGAGGCTGTCGTAGCTCAGCCTGGCCAGGCGGCGGCCGGCCACAATGCGCCGCGCGCTGGTGACGCCGATGCCCGGTACCCGCAGCAGCAGCTCCAGCGGCGCGGTGTTGACGTCTATGGGAAACAGGTGGTAGTTGTCCACCGCCCAGGCCGCCTTGGGGTCCACCTGCAGGTCGAGCAGCGTGCGCTGGCCCAGGATCTCCTGCGCCCCAAAGCCGTAGAACCGTAGCAGCTAATCCGCCTGATACACGCGGTGCTCCCGCAGTAGCGGTGCGGCGGGAGCAATGCCGCCGGGCAGGGCAAGCGGGTTGACGGGCACATAGGCAGAGTAGTACACCCGCTTCAATTGCACCTGCCTGTATAAGCTTTCGGCCCGGGTGAGGATGTCCCGGTCGTTGCTGCGGCCCGCTCCCACAATCATCTGGGTGGATTGCCCCGCCGGCACAAAGCGGGGTGCGGGCGTTGGGGAACGCAGGGCGGGCAGCAGCGCCATCCCCTCATCCCTGACCGACAGCATGACTGACCGGATGCCCTGTGCCTGTTTATCGGGCGCCAGCAGGCGCAGGTCTTCCTCGGTGGCAAACTCGATGTTAGCGGATACCCGATCCACCAGGTACCCCAACCGTCGGACCAGGTCAGGATCGGTCCCCGGGATGATCTTCATATGGATGTAGCCGTTAAAATGCTCCCGGTGGCGTAGCATCTCAGCCACCCGGATGAGCCGCTCCATGGTGTGATCCGGGCTGACGGCCACGGCGGAGCTGAGGAAAAGCCCTTCAATGTAGTTGCGCCGGTAGAAGTCCATCGTCAGCTTGGCTACCTCCTCCGGCGTGAAGGCGGCGCGGGGGATGTCATTGCTGCGGCGGTTGATGCAGTAGGTGCAGTCGTACCGGCAGGCGTTTGTGTACAGCAGCTTGAGCAGCGATACGCACCGCCCGTCCGCCGTCCAGCTGTGGCATATGCCGCTGGCCGCAGCGCTGCCCACCGCCCCCAGCCTGCCCTTGCGCTCGCTGCCGCTGGAGGCACAGGACACATCGTACTTGGCTGCGTCTGCCAAGATTTTCAGCTTATCGGCTACGTCCATACCATCACCTCAAATGAGAACAAATGTTTGCAAAACGGATGATAGCACACCGCAAGCCAAAACGCAAACATGTGTTCTCATTTAGAAAACAAGACGCACGCAAAAAGCCCCGCCGAAGCGGGGCCAAATGAGCGCGTAAGATAGCGTGATTAGTGGATGTCCGGCAGGCTGGCCGCGGCCACGGATTGACCGACCCGGCGGCTGTTCTCATCCGGGATGTGCAGTTGGATGGCCTTGGCCAGCTCGGGGTATTCGCGGTCCAGCACTTCCCTGGTCTTATTAAGCAGCAGGGAGCCGCCCTCGCCCGAGGTGACGCGCCCCATGATGAGCACATGCTCAATGGTGTAGAACAGGGCATAGTAGGCGATGGCGTGGCCAAAGTACACGCCGATGGTTTCATAGATCTGGCGGGCGCCCTCGTGGCCGGCCTCCATCTTGCCCTGCACCACCTTGAGCTTTTCGGCGGGCGAGAGGGCAGGGTCCAACGCAATGCCGGCGGCAGGCGCCAGCTTAATCACCGCATCCTGAGAGAAATACTTGACGCCGCATCCATAGTCACCCGACCATTCATCCACCATGGCGTCCGTATTGGCATCCACCGGCACGAAGGCCAGCTCGTTCAGCCAGCCCATCAGGTGCATGTTGCTGTCCACATAGCCGCCGGCCTCGCTGGTGCCCATGGCAACGCCCAGCACATTGCCGGCGTCCAGGTTCATGGCACCGGCCAGCGCGGTCACGTCGCCGTCATTGGCCACCACCAGCGGGATATTGCCCAGCTCGCGGGCTACGTCCACATAGATGTTGCGCACCTTGGTCTCCACCAGCTCCTTGGGCACCTTGAGGAACAGCGAGGCGACCCGCACCCGGTTATCAATGTACACGCCGGCACTGCTGACGCCGATGGCATCAACCCGGGGCATGTGGGCAGCCGCCGCCTTCATGGCCGACAGGATGCCCTGGCGATGGTACTCCGGATCCTCCGTGATCTTGGGAAACCAGATGACCTCTTCGGAGTATACAGCCTCGCCGTCGATGACGGCGGACACCTTGCGGTCGCTGCCGCCGGCATCAAAGCCGATGCGGCAGCCATTCAGGTGCCGCCCGGTGGCGCTGATCTCCTCATGGGGCTGGGCGATCTGGCTCACATCCTCATGCCAGAGTACCTCAAAGGGCTGCTCATATACCTCCTGCATGAAGCCGACATCAAAGGCGCGCAGGCCGTCTGCCTGATAATCGGCCTGCAGGCGCTCGTACAGCGCTCGGCAGCCCGCGATATGAATCCTGTATCCGCCGCGCATCCACAGCAGGCTCTTGACGATGCGCTCCAGCAGCGCCACGGTGGCCTGCTCATCAACGCCCTCGGGCAAAATATCCGCTGACCAGGGGGAGGTGTATCCGCCGTTGCGCTCGATGGCGCATACAAAGCGGCGCGCAGCGCCATGGGCTGCGACCTGCTGCTGATAGTCCCTCCAGGCAAGCGACAGCGGGGAGAAGCCGGGATCCAGTTGGGCCTTGACGGCAAGGGTGAGCATGGTGTCAGTTCTCCTTTGCGTATTTCCGCACGCCGCCTACATAGGTGGCGTACACTTGACAGTTCCCGTCCATCAGAACGAAGTCGGCATCCTTGCCCTCGCGGATGGAGCCCTTGCGGTCATCCGCCCCGATGGAGCGCGCCGCGCTGAGGGAAGCGGCATGCACGGCATCGCGCATCGACACGCCGCCTAGCTGGTACAGGTTGCGCACCGCATCGTTGAGATGCAGTACGCTGCCGGCGATGGTGCCATCCTGCAGGCGGCTTTCAATGCCCTTGACGTAGATGGGCTGGCCGCCCAGTGTATACTCGCCGTCGGGCAGGCCGCCGGCGCGCGTGCAGTCGGTCACCAGCACCAGCCGGTCGCCCTTGGCCACGTGCAGCAGGCTGAACAGGCCGCTGTGCACATGGAAGGCATCGGCAATCAGCTCGGCATATACATCGGTGGTCAGCGCGGCGCCTACGATGCCCGGCTCGCGGTGGTTGAGCCCGGTCATGGCGTTGAACAGGTGGGTGATATGGGAGGCGCCGGCACGGATGGCCTCCAGCGCCTGGTCGTAGCTGGCGCTGCTGTGGCCGATGGACACCACGATGTCGCTGCTGCCGGTGACCTGCTTGATGAAGTCAATGCCGCCGGGCATCTCGGGGGCCATGGTGACGATGCGCACGATATCCCTGTGGGCCAGCAGGCGGTCGGCCTGGGGCGGCAGGATGTGATCGGCGGACTGGGCGCCCTTGCGCTGGGGGTTGATGAAAGGCCCCTCCGCGTGGCAGCCCAGGATCTCCGCGCCGTCAAAATCTTCTGTCCGACTGAAGGGCATCAGCCTGCGCACCACGGCAAAGGCATTCTCCAGCTCCGCCCAGTCGACCGTCATGGTGGTGGGCAGGAAGGAGGTAACCCCGTTGGCTAAAATGCCCCGGGCGATGGTGCGTATGCCCTCCTCGCTGCCGTCGGAGGTGTCCTCGCCCAGGTAGCCGTGGATATGAACATCCACCAGGCCGGGGGCGACATAGTGGCCCCGGGCATCAATGATCTCCTCATCGGTCAGGGCGTCCGCATCGACAATGCCGCGAAAGCGGTCGTCAAACAGCAGGGCCTTGCCGGTTACATCCCCCTGTTCGGTCAGAATGATTCCGTTGACGATCGCCTTCATCTTCGTTTCTCCCTTCGCGCCAAGGCATTTTTCAAACCAGATTATACCCTTTGTAGGATGAATTGGCAACCGCGATGATTAAGGAATTAGCAAGACTTCGGGCTTTCGTTTTCGCATCAAACTGTGCTATAATCATGGGGTTGAAGGGTTTGTTTCTTACTGCCCCAGGCGCACTGTGGACAGTTTTTTTCTTACAAAAACTGCGCTGCAATCACATCATAAGGGAGGATTGCACATGACCGGGGACCTCTTATTTTTCATCATCGTAAACCGCGGAAAGGCCGGCCAGCTGCTGCACAAGGCGCAGGAGATCGGCGCCTCCGGCGGCACCATTTTTTTAGGGGAAGGCACCATGCCTTCCCGGCTGTTTGATATCCTGGGCATCAACCAGACACAGAAAGAGGTGCTCATTACCGCCGTGCCCGATGGCGTCAGCGACAGGCTGTACGCCATGCTGCGCGATGAGTTTCAGCTGCACAAGCGCTATAAGGGCGTTGCGTTTGCTGTGCCGTACCGCCAGTGGGTGCCGGATGCGCAGCCCAATGCGGCGGCTTCGTTCACCCATCAGGATATACCGCCCTACCTGTGCCTGCTGACGGTGCTGGAGAAGGGCAAGGCCGAGGAATGCATGGCTGTGGCGCGCGCCGCCGGGGCTCGGGGTGGCACCGTCATCCATGGACGCGGCGCCGGCGTGCCGCAGGATTTTTACTTCCCTCTGGTCATTGAGCCGCAAAAGGAGATTGTGCTGATCGTCGCCTCGCGGGAGGCGGCCTACCCGATCCGCAACGCCATCTATGCCCAGATGGGGCTGGACCAGCCCGGCGGCGGCATCATCTTCTCCCTGCCAGTGCTGAGCACCCTGGGCCTGTATGAGGAGCGCGGGAAGGAGGTCAAAGCATGAGCCTGCTTCGTCAGAAAATTGAGGAGGTCAGCCGCTCGCTGCTTCCTGTGATCGCGCTGGTGCTGGTACTGGCCTTCACCTTGGTCAATCCGGAAAGCGATGTCATTATCCGGTTCCTGCTTGGCAGCCTGCTGCTGCTGATTGGCCTGGGCATCTTCCTGCTTGGTGTGGACCTGGCCATGAACCCCATTGGCGAGCACATGGCCGCCGCTACAGCCACCTCCAAGACGGCCATCGGCGTGGCCGTGCTGAGCTTTTTGATGGGCTTTCTGGTTACGGTGGCAGAGCCCGATCTGCTGATCCTGGGCGAGCAGGTGGAGTCCGCCTCCGGCGGCACCATCCAGGCGCAGACCATGGTCTACATGGTGTCTGCCGGCGTTGGCGTGCTGATTATGCTGGGCACCTTCCGCCTGCTGCGCGGGCGCAGCTACCCCATGTTCATGGGGCTGGCCTATATGGGCATCTTTGTACTCAGCCTGTTTGTGTCGGAAGAATTCCTGGCCATCTCCTTTGACTCCTCCGGCGCCACCACCGGCGCATTGACCACGCCGTTCATCCTGGCCCTGTCGGCCGGCCTGTCGCGCATCAAGGGCGGCAAGACCACGGAGGAAGATGCCTTCGGCATGGTGGGCGTGATGAGCGCGGGCCCCATGTACGCCCTGATGCTGATGAGTATCATCACAGGCCAGAGCAACATCCAGGGCGAGCCCGCGCCCTTTGAGCCGGCCAGCGGCATCCTTTCGCCTTTGCTGCACCTGCTGCCTGACGAGTTGATCAAATCATTCGTAGCGCTGCTGCCGCTGTGCGCGCTGTTCTTCCTGCTCAACTTTGTCCGCTTCAAGCTGGCCCGCCGCGAGATGAGCCGCATCCTCAAGGGCCTGCTGTACACGCTGGTTGGTCTCACCCTTTTTCTGACCGGTGTTTATGTAGGGTTTCTTGATATGGGGCAGATCCTCGGCCGAAGCATTGCAGCGAATTATTCCTGGCTATTGCCCGTTGTGGCCTTTGCGCTGGGCATGATCGTTGTGTTGGTGGAGCCGGCCGTCATCGTGCTGGGTCAGCAGATTGAGGAGGTGACTGGCGGGCGCATTCCCAACCGGATCATCAAGATCACCCTGTCCATCGGCGTGGCCTTGGCCATGACGGGCTCCATGCTGCGCATCATGATCCCCGAGGTCAAGCTGTGGTATTTCCTGCTGACCGGGTTTGCGGCGGCCATTGTCCTGTCCTTCATGTCCGATCCGGTCTTCGTGGGCATTGCCTATGACGCCGGCGGCGTTGCCTCCGGCCCTATGACGGCGACCTTTGTGCTGGCTTTTGCCCAAGGGGCAGCGGCCATGACGCCCACGGCCAATGTGCTGGTGGATGGCTTCGGCGTGATTGCCATGGTGGCCATGGCGCCGGTGCTTTCCATCATGGTGCTGGGCGCTGTGTTTAAACGCAAGGCGGCCGTTGCCCGTCTGGAGGAGAACCGCCCCGCGCAGCAGGCACCCATCCTGGCCGGCAAGGTAGAGTTTTATGACTGCGTGGTAGCCATTCTCAACCGCGGCCTGGCGGAAGAAGCCATCGAGCTTGCGCGGGGCATCGGCGCACGCGGGGCGACCATCATCCACGGCCGCGGCTCAGGCGGGCATGAGGTGCGCATGTTCAATGTAGAGCTTCAAAAGGAGAAGGAGGCCGTCATCTGGCTGGTGGATACACGCATCAGCGATCAGGTGGCCGAGTGCCTCTACCATGGGCTTGACCTGGGCGGCGAGGGCGGCGGCACGGTGTTCACGATTCCTTCCGGCGCCATGGGCCTGCATGATATCCAGGAGGACGCGGAGCAGGGCCTCAGCCGCTGTCAGGTTGAACAGGGCCTGCAGGCAGCACAACAGGGGCTGGCCGCTGGCGCTGAGACCGAGGCATCGAAAGGGGATCCATCAACGCCCAGCGCGAATATTTCTGATATGCAGACACCCGATAACGCGGGGGAATGATCAGCGACTCCTCCGCATCTCTCCGCTTGAAAATCAGGCCCTTTGTTTGTCTCGGCAGCCCGCTGAAGGATGCGGGATGCATGGCTGTTGGGCGTATTCCACGCAGGCATTCCGCATAAAACGCAGAGATTTCCAATTAATTGCGGCAAAATGCGTTTTATCCCTTGACAGACCGCCTGCCATTTTATAAAATAGCCTTCGCAGCCTGTAAGGTTGCTGATGGGGAATTGTGTAACGGCAGCACATACGACTCTGACTCGTATTGTCTAGGTTCGAATCCTAGTTCCCCAGCCAGGTGTGCCTCCGTGGTCTAGTGGCCTAGGACACCGCCCTCTC
>JAAZBU010000141.1 GCA_012513645.1 Clostridiales bacterium
AACACCGCGCTGCCGCAGACGATGAAGCACAGGTCGCTACCGTCCTTCAATAGATTGGCCTTGCCGATCTGAAAGTCCTCAATGCCCTGGGGGTACACCACCTGGTCAAAGCCGCGGTTGATGCGGATGTACACCGGCCCCTGGTGCTCGATGGCCGCGCGCACGGCGGCGGCGGCCTCCTGCCCGTCTGCCGGCACCAGCACCACCAGGTTAGCCATGGTGCGCATGATGGCGATGTCCTCGGTGGCATGGTGAGTGGAGCCCGCCTGCCCAAAGCTGGTGCCCGCGTGGGAGGCGATCATCTTCACGTTGAGGTTCTGGTAGCAGATATCGGTGTGCACCTGATCCAGCGCCCGGCAGGAGTTGAAGATGGCAAACGTGCACGTAAAGGGGATCAGCCCGCAGGCCGCCATACCCGCCGCAATGCCAAACATGTTCTGCTCGGCGATGCCCAGGTTGACAAACCGCTCGGGGAACTTCTCCTGAAACACACCGATCTTGGTGGATTTGGCTAGGTCGGCCGTCAGCGTCACGATGCGCGGGTCCTCCTGCGCGATTTCGCACAGCGTGTGGGCGTAGACCTCGGCTGTGGACAGCTTGGTGGTGTCAAGGGATGTATAGGCAATTCCCATCTTATGCTCCTTCCAGCGCGGCGACGCGCTCCCGGTGGTACTTCTCCAGGCTTTCGTTGGCCTTGGCCGCCAGCTCCTCATTGATGGCGCCGTAGTGCCAGCGGAAGTCGCCCGCGGCAAAGTCCACCCCCGCGCCCTTCACCGTATCCAATATGATGCAGCTGGGCTTGTCCTTGCGCGCCAGCGCCTCGCCGATCGCCCGGTCGATGGCCGCAAAGTCGTGCCCGTTGACCGTCTGCGCGTGAAAGCCAAAGGCCGTCCACTTGTCCTGGAAGGGCTCCAGCTTCATCACGTCCTCGGTGTTGCCGTCCAGCATGGCGTGGTTGCGGTCCACCAGCGTGATCAGGTTGGTCTGCCGGCGGCTGCCGGTGGCCATGGCCGCCTCCCACACAGCGCCCTCATTGCACTCCCCGTCGCCCAGCAGGCAGTAAGTGATGTAGTCTTTGCCCGTCATCCGCGCGGCGATGGCCATGCCCAGCGCGATGGACAGCCCATGCCCCAGCGAGCCCGTGGAGGCATCCACCCCCGGCACCCGGGTGGCATCCAGGTGGATGCCCAGCTTGGAGCCGGTGAGGTTAAAGGTCTTCAGGTCCTCCCGGTCGATGTAGCCCAGGTCGGCCAGCACCGTCACAAAGCCGATGCCCGCGTGCCCCTTGCTCATGATGAAGCGGTCGCGCTCGGGCCATTTGGGGTTGGCCCGGTCGATGTTCATGCGGTGGTAATACAGCAGGGTGACGGCGTCTATCATGCTCAGCGCGCCGCCCAGGTGACCGCTGCCGGCATGGTACACCGTATCCACGATGCTACGGCGCAGCTCGTGCGCCTTGTTCTCCAGAGCGATCAGTTTTTCCCGGCTCAGCTGCATCATATGCTCCCTTTCTGCCCGGCGCCCCGCAGCGCGCGGAACGCGTCATGCGCCACCTCCAGCGTGTAGGCGATGTCCTCGTCGGTGATGGCGGTGTTGATAAACAGGTTGTGGTGGTTGGTAAAAAACACGCCCCGGCGCACGCACTCGCTCACCCACTGCTGGTGCAGCACGCCGGTGTCGTCATCCGTCAGACGCATGTACCACATGGAGGGCTCGCCGGTGATCTTCAGGTGATAGCCATGTTGCTGCGCCGCCTGGGCCAGCCCCTGGGTCAACTTGGTGCCCTGGCGGGTCATCAGGCCGGGGCCGTCGATGCGCTCCAGCTCCGTCAGCGTGGCCAGCGCCGCGGCCATGGGCATGGCGCTCAGCCAGTAGCTGCCCGTGTAGAACACGCTGCTCACAGCCTCCTTGTACGCGTCCCGGCCGCACAGGGCGGACAGGTTGTAGCCATTGCCCAGCGCCTTGCAAAAGCAGATCAGGTCGGCCTTGAAGCCATAGTAGGCGTCCGACCCATGCAGGCTGAGGCGGAAACCCGCGCGCACGTCGTCGATGATCAGCAGCGCGCCCTCCCGGTCGCACAGGCCGCGTACGGCGGGCCAGAAGCCGGGCTCGGGCAGGGCGTTATCGGCCATGGCCGGGTGGTGGTAGGGCGTGGCGATGATGGCGGCGATCTCCCCGGGGTAGCGCTTGAAGGCCTGCTCCACCGCCTGCGCGTCATTAAAGGGCAGCGTGATGACGCTGCTGACGTCCTCCTCAATGATGCCGGCGTTGCCGATAAACTGCATCCACTGCGACACGCCGTGGTAGCCGCCGGCAAACTTGATGATTTTATTGCGGCGGGTGTGGGCGCGGGCCGTCATCACCGCCAGGTTGGTCACATCGCCCCCATTCTTGGCAAAGAAGGCCCAGTCGGCGCTGTCCACCAGGCTGACCAGCTTTTCGGCCAGCTGCACCATGATCTCCCCGGGCAACACGCCGCAGTTCATCTGCTCCTGCTGGGCGCGGGCCGCGGCCTCCACCGCCGGGTGGTTGTAGCCCAGCACGATGGGGCCGTAGGCGCACATGTAGTCGATGAAGCGGTTGCCATCCGCATCCCAGAAGTAGGCGCCCTGCGCCCGCTGCGCGTAGAAGGGGTAGGCCTCCACCGGGATGAAGCAGCCCTCCGCCGGGCCCAGGTGGCCATAGATGCCGGCCGGGATCACCTTGGCCGCCCGCTCAAAGATAACCCTGCTGTTTAAGTATTGATATGTGTTCATATCGCCCTCCTACGCCAGGTAAAAGCTGACCATGCGCAGCAGCTTGTTGATGTTGTCCATCATGGGCACGCGCCCCGATATGGCAATTTGCCCCCGGCCGATGCACAGGTAGCTGTCCAGTTCGCCGAGCAGCACTTGGCCCAATGTATCCAGGCTGTCAAAGCGCATGAAGGCCTGGGCGCCCTGCCCCTCATAGCGGCTGGTGGTCAGCCGGCCATCCTTGGACTGGATGGCATGGGCCAGCACGCCCGGCACCTCGATCACCGCCGTGCCCTCGCCCATGGCCCGCGCAATCTGCCGGCCCACCGGGTCAGCGTTGGCGATTTCCGAAAGCGCGTACATGGCGGCCGAGGCCGTCAGCCGGGTGTTCTTGTCCCGGAAGGCAGGGTCCTTCAGGTCGTCCGCGCCGGGGCGCAGGTACTTCTCCAGGTCCTTGGCCAGCGCGGCAAAGTTTCCCTTGAGAAAGCCCAGGTGCTTGAAGCCCCCCGTGGGCAGCGGCATGCTGCTGCCACCCACCATGCCGTTGAAGTGGCGGGGCGATGCAAACTGCAAGCGCAGGCTGCCAGCCTCGCTGCCTCTTTTTGCCCGAATGGCCCCGTCTTTTACCGCCAGCGTCAGGGGTTCGATGCCCGGCACATGCATGCCGATGCGCAGGTCGTGGCCCGCCAGCAGCGTCCTGGCGTCATCGTCCAGGTCGCCCAGGTCCTCCAGGTTGCGCAGAATTGCGTGCAGATTGATGCACGCCCGGATCCGTTCAAGGTTCACCGCTTTCACCTCTTTGTATACCGAACTCAATCGCAAACGCATCGATTGCTTGTGCCTTTTCGCCCCCGCATTGCCTCTCTCAGCCGGCGTATGCGCTGCTTCGCCTTCCCCTCTCGGCTTCGCGGGAACGAGAAAACCCATCGTTCATCATGGCGGTCGCTCCTTCGTTCAGTATCAGTTTTGATATCCGTATATCGAGCGAGCGCTCGCTCTAATTGATATTAAGATACATCGGTAAAAGAAATGTGTCACTAGGGGGTGAAGGAAAAGTTTCGGGAAAAATATTCGGGGGCTTTCCTGAGAAAGCCCCCGAAACCCCAAAAACTTTATATCCTTGCTATTTCAGCTTCACCTCAAACGCCCTGCCCTCCTCCACAAAGTCGGTGGACTGGGTTTCACCTTTGGATGCATCAGGGTAGCGCACCCACACAGGCACGAGGGTCACCGTATCGGGCACGCCCTCCACCCCGGCCAGGCCGTACTCGCCCCGCAGGCGCAGCAGGCCGCTGTCGGCCGCTTTGCCGCTGCCGGCAAAGCTGATCATCTGCAGCACCTTGCCCTGCGCCCTGGCCTCCAGCCGCAACGCATCGTAGGGCACGGGCGATGTCAGCCCCTTGGCCTCCACCTCCAGCTCCACCCACAGGGCCATGTAGCTGGCCTGGGCGTTACGCAGGTGAAGGGTCATGCCGTCCAGCGCGTAGGTCTCAGGCTCCGCCTGCTTGAGGCTGTCCTGCGCGGTGGTGGAGAAAGTGCGGGCAAAGTGCTCCACCTCGTCAAAGGTGCCGCTTCGCACCAGCTGCTCCCACTGGGGCAAGACCAAAAATTCCTCCTTCGTTATTCCCTGGGGCGCGGGCAGCACGCTGATCCACTCCACCACCGTGTCCCCATAGGTGAGCAGGATCTGTCTGTCCGCGTATGCCTTTTCAAACTGCGCCATGTAGTCCTGATGGCTCATTTTGTCTGAATCGAAGGGCTCCTTGTGCTCGGCCACCGGCCAGTTAGGCTTGAGCACATGGAAATCCAACCGCCAGGTGATCTCTTCCCCGGTGTTGGCCCTGGGCTCGTAGTCGTCATCCACCAGCAGGGCATCCACGGTGTATTCGCCGGCCTCAAACCCGGGGTACAGGATGGAGCGCTCAGGCATCCAGACACCGTCAAAGAACTCGTAGCCGCTTTCAAAGTCCACCTTGAGCTGCTTGCCCGAGGCCGTGGCGGCGCTGATCACCGGCCAGACAAACACCTCATCGGCCCGGTCGGCCTTGCCCTCCATGTTGAGGGCAAACGTCATGCGCACGCCGTCAAAGATGGCATCGTTGATGCGCACCCGGAACCATTGGTTCTCATATTCGTCATGGATGTCGATCACCCGGTCGGCAAACTTGGGGGGCAGGTATTCGCGCACGCTGCGCCCCATCACCAGGGCCACGGCGGTGCCGGCCATGAGCAGCGTCAAGGCAATGGCCAGGGCCAGGCCCATGGACATTCTCTTCTTCACAGGTTGTTCCTCCTCTACGGTATGGGCCGCGCGCACGATGGCGTCGCGGCGGTCCGCGGACAGGGGAGGATAGGCGCGTTTCAGGTCGTCCAGTTTCATGAGGCATCCTCCTTATCATCCGCCAGTTCGAGCCGCAGGGCCTTGCGGGCCTGGCTGAGCCGGCCGCGCACGGTGCTGTGGCGCAGGCGCAGTATGCGCGCCACCTCCTGCGTGGGCAGGCCCTCGATGTAGTGCAGCAGCACGCACAGGCGCTGGCCCTCGGGCAGCGTATCCACCGCGTCGCGCACCCAGCGGTCCGGGTCCTCCCGGCCGTCCTCTGGCAGCTGCGCCACGGGGATCACGCGCGCTTGGGCACGCTGTATGTTGCGGCATTCGTTGATCACAATGCGAACCACCCAGCTGTCAAACGCTGCCGGGTTGCGCAGCGTATGCCGCCTTTCCCACGCCCGCAGCAATGCCTGCTGCACGGCATCCTGCCGGTCGGCCTCGCCCATCAGATAGCCGCAGGCCACACGGTACAGCATGCCGGCGCGTTCCCCCACGCGCTGCGTAAAAAACGCTTTGTCAAACAGGGTGTTCACCTCCTTGCAAGGATACGCCTTGCGCGCTTGGATGCATCCACCCATTAGACGCGCGGGCGGCAGGAAAAGTCAAACGCGCCGCAGATTTCTTTTGCGGCGCGCTCGGGGTAACCAGGATGATGCTACAGCGGCAAATCCTTTTTATCAAACACCACAACCCCGCCCGCAAACAGCACCAGCGCAATGGCACACAGGGCGGCCGTGGGCAGCAGCCAAGGCTTTCCAAGCGCGATATCCGCCGCGCTGTACAGCGAAAAGATGGTGCCGTAGCGCAGCAACTTGAGCCGCGGGCTGCTGTTGAGCAGCATGCGCAGCAGCAAAAACACCGTGGGGATGCCCGCCCCCAGGGCCAGGGAGGCCCCGGTCTGGTTAAAGAGGCAGGAGAAGAAGAAGCTGATGCCGGCCAGCGCCAGGTGCAGCGCCAGCAGCCCCACGTTCATGCGCAGGAAGGCAGGCACATTGAGCAGGCCGGGGAAGCGCTGCGCGCTGATCAGCAGCCCCAGCACCGTCACATAGAGGATCAGTACGGCCAGCGTGACCACCAGGTACACGGCCTGGGTGAGCGCCACGCGGCGTCGGGTGACCGGCCCCATCAGAATGCCGGCCATGACGCCCCGATCCACCAGCGAGGACACCAACTTGTTGCCCATGATGACGGTATACACCATGGGCAGGCCGGGCATCAGAAAGCCGTAGAGATAGCTGGCGATAAAGCCCGTGAGGCTGGGGTCGATGGTTTCAAAGCCAAAGGCGGCCAGCAGGTTTTTGGAGAACTTGAGCCCCGCCAGACGGCTCATCATTTCGGCGTCCGCCGGGTCGAACATGCCGATGATGATTGCTATATACATGGTCAGAATGGCGGCGAAGGCCATCAGCAGCTTCCAGCCCGACTTCCAGTTTTTGTTAAACAGCGTTTTGCTCATGATGCATGCCCCCCATAATAGCCGATGAAGATGTCCTCCAGCCGTTGATTCACCACATCCAGCCCGGCGATGGGGTGGCGGCTCAGCGCCCGGGTGAAGGCCTGCAGGCTGCCGGTCACGGCCACGTCCACGCGCAGCGAGTAATCCCCCGCGATGTCCAGCTCTTCTGCAAGGAAAGCCTGCTTGTCCTCCTCGCGGTCAAAGCTGACGGCGTACACCCGCCGGCGGCTGGCCTGCAGGTCGGCCACATCCACCAGCGCGCTCAGATGACCGGCGTGCAATATGCCCACGCGGCTGCATGTCTTCTCGATCTCTTCAAAGCTGTGGCTGCTCATCAGAATGGTCTTGCCGCGCGCCTTCTCGGCCAGGATCAGCTCCACAAAGGCCTGCTGCATCAACGGGTCAAGGCCGCTGGTGGGCTCATCCAGCACCAGGATCTCCGGGTCATGCATGAAGGCGGCCACCAGGCCCAGCTTCTGCTTCATGCCCTTGCTCATGCGCCGGATGCGGCCCGACGGGTCCAGCTGGAAGCGGTCCAGCAGCTCCCTCTCCCTGGGGCAGGTGCGCAGCCCGCGCATGTGGGCGAGAAACCGCAGGTACTCGCTGCCCCGCATCTCGTCAAAAAAGGCGATCTCCCCCGGCAGGTAGCCCAGGCTGTGGTGCAGCTGGGCTGCCTGGGTGCGGCAATCCAGCCCGCCGATACTGCACGACCCGCTGTCCGCATTGAGAAAGCCCAGCAGGTGGCGGATGGTGGTCGTCTTGCCCGAGCCGTTGGGCCCCAGGTAGCCAAACACCTCGCCCCGGGGAATTTGCAGCGTCAGGTCGAATATGCCCTTGCCCGGGCCGTAGGATTTGGTCAGCCCCCGGATATCAATCACGCTCACAGCGCGCTCCCCTCCTCGTGGTGCGGGCCTGAACCCTGCTTTGCAGCCTTGGGCGATGCGGCATCCCCCAACCCCATATCGGCCAGCGTGGGCTGTGGGTCCAGCAGCCAGTAGGCCGAGCCGTCGGGCAGGCGCGCCATGAAGCCATAGTCCACCAGCGCGCGGCGGATGGTGGCCGGGTCGCGGTAGGCCAGCAGCTGCCCGATGGAGGCATTCAGCTCGCCCTCGCTGTAACGGTGCCCCGGCCTTAGCTGCGATGCCGCCCACAGGTACACATAGGCCCGCATCTTGTGCTTGGCGGGCATCTGCTTGAGCCGCCCCTCACCGTCCAGAAAGTTGCGCAGCAACAGGGGATAGTCCATAACGTTCACCTGCTTCTCATGTAATCTGTGTCCAGTATGCCAGAGATGCACATGCCGCACAAGACAGCCCGATAAAAAGCCGCCGGAGGCACAGGCCCCCGGCGGCTGAAACCAATCAGGTTAGTGTGGATTTCCCTCAGGGCTGCTCCACCCGGTAGACCTCTACCATGCGGGTTTCGCGGTTGTCCATCAGCAGCAGGTCGCCAAAGGTGGAGGTGGTGTTGCCGTAGTCCGAGTAGGGGCCAAAGGGGACGACCAGGTTGCCGTGCCAGTCCACCACGCCCACCTTCCCCTCGTCATTGGTGGCCTGGTACAGGCGGCCATCAATGGCATTGTACAGGCGCTGCACCTTGGCGTAGGGCAGCTCGGTCACGGTGCCGTCGGCGGCCACCACGGTAAACTTGCCATCAACTGTGGTGATCAGCAGGCTGTTGGCCGCTAATTCCACCGCTGCCTTCATGTAGGTGGGGGCCACGGTCTCCTCGCCCTTGTCGTTCACAAAGCCGATCTTGCCGTCCAGCTCCAC
>JAAZBU010000142.1 GCA_012513645.1 Clostridiales bacterium
TTGCTGCTCAAAGAGGTGCTGATGATTATCGGTGGCGCGCTGATGCTGCACTACAAGGTGGTGGTCTACGCCAAGCCCATCGGCAAGGTGGCGCAGTTCGTGGTCGTGGTCGGCCTTATCCTCTGCTTTTTCCGGGCGCGCTTTGCCGCGACCATTCACCTGTACGTGCTCTGGGTCGGCATCGGGCTGACCCTGATCGCGCTGGTGTTTTACGCGTTCAACTGCCTGGCGGCCATCCGCCGCCAGCGCACACCCAACTACCCCAATCAGGAGGTTTGACATGCTGAATCCATCCATCCGCGAAGGCCTTACCTTTGACGACGTGCTGCTGGTGCCGCGCCGCAGCGAGCTATTGCCCAAGGAGGTAGACCTCTCGGTGCAGCTGACGCCCAAGATTCGGCTGAGCATCCCGCTGATTTCGGCCGCGATGGACACCGTGACTGACGCGCGCATGGGCATTGCCATGGCGCGCGAGGGCGGCGTGGGCGTTATCCACAAGAACATGAGCATGGAAGAGCAGGCGGCCCAGGTGGACAAGGTGAAGCGCAGCGAGCATGGCGTGATTACCGACCCCTTCTACCTGTCCCCCCACCACCTGATTGCCGACGCCAAGGCGCTGATGGCCCGCTACCACATTTCCGGCGTGCCGATTACCGATGCCAACAACAAGCTGGTGGGCATCCTCACCAACCGCGACCTGCGCTTTGAAGAGGACGACAGCCGCGCCATCGGCGAGGTGATGACCAGCCGCAACCTGGTGACCGCGCCCGAGGGCACCACCCTGCAGGAGGCAAAGACCCTGCTGGCCGCCCACCGCATTGAGAAGCTGCCCATCGTGGACAAGGATTTCCACCTGCGCGGCCTGATTACCATCAAGGACATTGAGAAGACCATCAAGTACCCCAACAGCGCCAAGGATTCCAACGGCCGGTTGCTGTGCGCGGCCGCGGTGGGGGTATCCCAGGATATGATGGACCGCGTGCGCGCGCTGGTCGCCGCCAAGGTGGACATCATCTCCATTGACACCGCCCACGGCCACAGCGCGGGCGTCATCAAGGCGGTGGAGCAAATCCGCCGCCTGTACCCGGATGTCACGCTGTTCGCGGGCAATGTGGCCACCGCCGCCGCCACGCGCGACCTGATTGCGGCCGGCGCCGACTGCATCAAGGTGGGCATCGGGCCGGGCTCCATCTGCACCACGCGGGTGGTCAGCGGCATCGGCGTGCCCCAGATTACCGCTGTCAACGACTGCGCCGAAGAGGCCGCCAAGCACGGCATCAACATCATCGCCGACGGCGGCATCAAGTATTCGGGCGACATCGCCAAGGCCATTGGCGCGGGCGCCTCGGCCGTGATGCTGGGCAGCCTGCTGGCCGGCACCGAGGAGAGCCCCGGCCAGACCGAAATCTACCAGGGCCGCAGCTTCAAGGTGTACCGCGGCATGGGCTCCCTGGGCGCGATGGAGCAGGCGCACGGCAGCTCCGACCGCTACTTCCAGGAGGACGCCAAGAAGCTGGTGCCCGAAGGCGTGGAGGGCCGCGTGCCCTTCAAGGGCCCGCTGAGCGACACGGTGTTCCAGCTGATGGGCGGCCTGCGCAGCGCCATGGGCTACTGCGGCACCCCCTCCATCGACGCGCTCAAGCGCGACGCCGAGTTCATCCGCATCACCTCCGCCGGCCTCATCGAGAGCCACCCCCACGACATCTTCATCACCAA
>JAAZBU010000143.1 GCA_012513645.1 Clostridiales bacterium
CCGACAAGATCCGTTCCTCCGACTGGACGGCCAAGCTGTGCGAGTTTCTGTCGCTGGATGGGGTCATCATCTCCGAGGAAGGCTTTGGCAACCCGGATACCGACCTGATGATGAACTGCCGCAAGATCACCGACAAGGGCATCAAGACGGTGGTCATCACCGATGAATACGCGGGCCAGGACGGCGCATCCCAATCCCTGGCGGATGCGCATGTATCTGCCGATGCCCTGGTCACCGGCGGCAACGCCAACCAGGTGATCACCCTGCCACCCATGGACAGGATCATCGGCACGGAGGCCTATGTCGGCATTATCGCCGGCGGCTGGGATCAGAACAGGCACCCGGATGGCTCCATCGACGTAGAACTTCAGGCCATCACGGGGGCGACCAGCGAAGTGGGCTTTGCCCACCTCAGCGCCCGCTGAGCGATATCAACCGGAAAGGAGAGGATACCACTTGAGCAAGAAAAGGGTAGTTCATTACATCAACCAGTTCTTTGCCCAAATCGGCGGTGAAGAAATGGCCCATGTACAGCCCGAATACCGCGAAGGCCCCATCGGGCCCGGCCTTGCCTTCAACGCCGCCTTTGGCGATGCGGCCGAAATCGTGGGCACCGTCATCTGCGGCGACTCCTACTTCAACGAAAACATGGAGGAGGCCAAGGCCGAGCTGATCGAGATGATCGACGCGGCCAAGCCCGACCTGTTCATCGCCGGGCCTGCGTTCAACGCGGGGCGCTACGGCGTGGCCTGCGGCGCCATCGCCGAGGCCGTGCTGCAGCAGCTTGACATCCCGGTGCTCACGGGCATGTACGAGGAAAACCCCGGCGCGGACATGTACAAGACCGGCGTGTACATCATATCCACCCGCAACAGCGCGGTGGGCATGCGCGACGCGGTGAAGAAGATGTCCGCCCTGGCGCTCAAAATGCTGCGCCAGGATGCCATCGGCTCCTCCATCGAGGAGGGGTATATCCCCCGCGGCATCCGTGTCAACTTGTTTGAAAAGGAGCGCGGCTCCAAGCGCGCGGTGGACATGCTGCTCAAAAAGCTGAAGGGCGAGCCCTTTACCACCGAGTACCCCATGCCGGACTTTGACCGCGTGCCCCCGCAGCCTGCCGTGCAGGACATCAGCCACGCCAAGATCGCGCTGGTGACCTCGGGCGGCATCGTGCCGCTGGGCAACCCGGATCATATCGAAAGCTCCAGCGCCACCAAGTACGGCAAGTACGACCTGCAGGGCGTGAGCGACCTGACCGAGGCCACCTACGCCACCGCCCATGGCGGCTACGACCCCTCCTACGCCAACGCCGATGCCGACCGGGTGCTGGCGCTGGATACGCTGCGCGAGTTTGAGGCCCAGGGCAAGATCGGCTCGCTGTACCGCTACTTCTTTTCCACCGTGGGCAATGGCACGTCGGTCAAATCCGCCAAGGCCTTCGCGGAAGACTTTTCCAAGGAATTAATCAAGGAGAATGTTCAGGCTGTGATCCTGACATCCACGTGAGGGACCTGCACACGTTGCGGCGCAACGATGGTCAAAGAAATTGAGCGTGCAGGCATTCCCGTGGTACACATCTGCACAGTAACCCCCATCTCTCTGACGGTTGGCGCAAACCGGATTGTGCCGGCCATCGCCATCCCCCATCCTCTGGGCAACCCCGCGCTTTCCATGGAGGAAGAAAAGGGCATCCGTCGGCGCATCATCCAGACCGCGCTCAATGCCCTGTCCACCGAGGTGGCGGACCAAACAGTATTTGATGTGGAATAAGCAACGGAAGAGGATGCAGCATGCAAGACAAAATCTATGACGTAATCATTATCGGTGCCGGCCCTGCCGGCCTGTCCGCGGCCATCTATACGGGGCGCGCCAGGCTGAGCACTTTGATCATCGAAAAGGAAAAGGACGGCGGCCAGATCGTCATCACGGCAGAAATTGACAACTACCCCGGCAGCCTGCGCGATGAGAGCGGCCCTTCCCTGATTGCCCGGATGTCCGAACAGGCGGATCGCTTTGGCGCGGAAAAGGTATACGACACGGTGATCGAAGCCCAGCTGGCCGGCGACATCAAGCGCGTGAAGTGCAAGCAGGGTGAATACCAGGCCCGCACCATCATCATCGCCAGCGGCGCCCATC
>JAAZBU010000144.1 GCA_012513645.1 Clostridiales bacterium
AACATCACCTTCAACTTTTTGCTCATTTATCCCACGCGCCCGCTCAACGTGCTGGGCATCGGCTTTACCATGCCGGGCGCCGGCATGGGCGTTCAGGGTGCCGCCATCGCGACAGCCATGGCCAATGCCACGGCCGGCCTGTACCTGCTGCGCCTGCTGCTGAAGGGCCGCGGCGCGCTCACATTGCCCGACATCCGCCGCCTGCGGCCCGAGCGGGAGATGGCCGGGCGCATCCTGCGCATCGCCTTGCCCGCGGGCATGGAGCGCGTATCCATCAACGTGGGGCAGATTGTATTTGCCGGCATGGTAGCCAGCCTGGGCACCCATACGCTGGCCGCGCATCACCTGGCCATCACGGTGGAGTCACTGGGCTATATGCCGGGCTTCGGCTTCTCGGTGGCGGCGGCCACGCTGGTCGGGCAAAACCTGGGCGCAGGCGACTACCAGCGGGCACGCCACTTCGGCCTGCGGGCCATCGGCACGGGTACCTTGCTGATGTCGGTATCGGGTGTGTTGATGTTCATCTTCGCGCACCAGTTAATCGCCCTGTTCACGCCCGACCCTGCCGTGCGCCAGATTGGCGCGATGCTGATACGCATCTGCGCGGTGGAGCAGCCCTTCAGCGCGCTGTCCATCATCGCGCCGGGCGCCCTGCGTGGTGCCGGCGATACGGTGGCGCCCTTCCGGGTGGCGCTGGTGAGCATGTGGGGCGTGCGCCTGGTGCTGGCCTGGCTGCTGGGCAGCGTATTGGGCCTGGGCATCCGCGGCATCTGGTACGCCATGGTGATTGACCTGGGTGTTCGGGGCATCCTGCTGCTGCTGCGTTTCCTGCGCGGCCACTGGCAGCACACGAGGGTATAGGGCGTTTCACGTTTCTTGACAAAGGATGGGGCCACCTCTACAATGATTGGACCGACCTGAGAGAGGAGACCCCATGCACGCAGGCACGCTCATCTACAGCCGCCGCACGGCCTTGATATCCCTTGCGCTGACCTCGCTGTTGGTGGCTGCGCTGGGGGCCAACCCCTTTGGCGCGCTGTATCTGCTGCCGGCGGTGCTGTTTTTGTTCCCCTTTGTGCTGATCATCATGCTGCGCATGGCCGGGCCGCTGCCCGCGCTGATTGCCCTGGGGATGATGGCCGGGGGTACCGGCCTGTGGGTCTCACCGGGTGCTGCAATCGTGTCCTTTGTCTATCTGCTGGTGCCGCTGGCGGTCTACTATGGCTGCATGCACCTGCGTGTGCCCGGCCAGCGCGCGATGGAAATCGTTATCGCGGCCTATATCGCCACCGTGGTCATCCTGTTTATCATCGTCAACCGCAGGCTGGGGGGCGACCCCTATGGCGCGCTGTCCCAACAGCTGATTGACGGCCTCAACGGCATCGCCGAGCGCGACAGCCTGCTCAACGCCTTCTATCAGTACGGCATGCTGGCCCTGCCGCAGGAACTGGCCCAAAACCCGCTGGTGGAGGCAGCCCAGGGCGGGTGGACCTTCTCCCCCCAGGTGCTGGACGAGTTTTACAAGCAGATTTCCCTGCGCGTGGGGCTGTGGCTGCGGGCGCTGGTGCCCTCGCTCATCAGCTCGCACAGCCTGTTTGTGGGCATAGGCGGCCTGTTCATGGGCGAGCACTTTGGCCGCAGGCAAAACAGGCAGGCCGATGAGGCGGCGCTGCTTGACATCCCGGCTGAGGAGCGCCCGGGGCTGGCACTGCCGCCCTTCTCGCAGTGGGTGCTGCCCAAGGCCTATGTGACACCGTTGTTTGTGATGGGCGGGCTGTCATTGGTGGCCCGCCTGCTGCGCCAGCCGGTGCTGGCCATCGGCGGGCAGATGCTCTACAACGTGGCGGCCGCCTGCTTCACCCTGCAGGGGCTGGCCTTTGTCAACCATCTGCAAAAGGCGAAGGGCACGCGGCCCGGCCTGCGCGGCTTCACGCTGCTGGCGCTGGGGCTGGTGCTGCCCCAGGCCGCCATGATTCTGGGCATCTTTGAACAGCTCAGCGATGCCCGCAAGCTTCGCAAAACTCAGAATAACCAACCGACCGACAGGAGGGACGAATAACATGAAGGTCATTTTATTACAGGATGTGCCGGGCACCGGCAAAAAAAACCAGGTGCTGACCGTCAGCGATGGCTTTGCCCGCAACTACCTGCTGCCCCGCAAGTGGGCGGTGGAGGCAGGCGAATCCGCCGTCAAGGAGATTGAGCGCAAGCAGGAGGCCGAGCGCAAGCTGGAGGCCGAGCGCCGCGCCCAGGCCGAAAAGATGGGCGAGGAGCTGCGCAAGAAGACCGTGGTGCTGCCCGTCAAGTGCGGCGAAAAGGGCCGCCTGTACGGCAGCGTGACCGTGCAGGAGATTGCCGCGGCGCTTGAAAAGCAGCACGGCGTTACACTGGACAAGCGCAAGCTGGAGCTCAGCGAGCCCATCCGCACCACCGGCGAGTATGAGCTGCAGGTGACCGTCTACAGCGGCATCAAGGTGCCCATGAAGGTCAGCATCGTGCCCGCGCAATAAGGGCAGGGGGTTCAATGGAAGAGTACACCGCCTATCCCATGGAGGTTATACAGACCCCGCCGCAAAGCCTGGAGGCCGAGCGGTCGGTTTTGGGCGCCCTGATGCAGGACCATGCCGCGCTCACCCAGGCGATGGAGATGCTGCAGGAGGATGACTTCCACCTGCCGCAGCATGCCGCCATTTTCAAGGCCATGCGCGGCCTGTTTCAGCAATCCCGCGGGGTGGACCTGGTCACCATGGACGACGAGCTCACCCGTAACGGCTCCCTGCAGGGCATTGGCGGCACGGAGTATCTGATTACCCTGATGCAGTCGGTGCCCACCACGGTGCATGTGCGCTATTACATCGACATCGTGCTGGAGAAATCCACCCTGCGCAAATTGATTGGAGCGGCAAACGCCATCACCAAGAACTGCTACAGCCAGCAGATGGACCTGGAACAGACGCTGCTGCACGCCGAAAAATCCATCTTTGACATCGTGATGAAGCGCGCGGGCGGCGGACAGCTGGAGCCCATCAGCGAAATCATCAAGCGCACCTACGCCCAGCTGGAAGAGCTGGAGCGCCACCGCGGCGAAATCATGGGCGTACCCACCGGTTTCAGCAAGTTAGACCGCCTGCTCACCGGCCTGCATGGCGGCGAGCTGGTGCTGGTCGGCGCCCGTCCCAGCATGGGCAAGACCAGCTTTGCCATCAACATCGCGGCCCACGCCGCGCACAAAAACAAATCCGTCGCCGTGTTCAGCCTGGAGATGCCCCGCGAGCAGATTGCCATGCGCATGCTGTGCGCGGACGCGCGCGTCAACATGCAGCGCGCCCGCTCGGGCACCCTCAAGCACGACGACTGGATCAAGCTGGCCCGCGCCCTGGCCCCCCTGGCCACCATGCGCATGTACATCGACGATACCTCCAGCCTGACCCCGGCACAGCTGCGCAGCCGCTGCCGCCGCCTGATGATGGAAAAGGGGCTGGACCTGATTGTCATCGACTACATGCAGCTGATGAGCGCCGATGGCCGCACCGAAAACCGCCAGCTGGAAGTGAGCGAGATTTCGCGCAAATTGAAGGGCATCGCGCTGGAGCTCAAGGTGCCGCTGGTTGCCTGCGCGCAGCTGTCGCGCGCCAACGTGCAGCGCTCCACCAAGCGCCCTATGCTCAGCGACCTGCGCGACTCCGGCTCCATCGAGCAGGACGCCGACGTGGTGATGTTCCTGCACAGGGAGAGCTATTACGACGAAACGAGCGAGGACACCAACACGGCGGAGGTGATTGTAGCCAAGCAGCGCAACGGCCCGTTGGACACCATTTTGCTCAACTGGCTGGATGAGTACACGCTGTTTGAAGACCGCTACGAAGGAGACAGATAATGGAGCAAATCAAGGT
>JAAZBU010000145.1 GCA_012513645.1 Clostridiales bacterium
CCTGGGCGGCCGCTTCCAGCGTGATATGTTCCTGCGGCAGCACCACCTCGTCCAGCGGTACATACACCAGCTGGGAGAAGGCAGCCAGGTCCACCTCGCCCAGCGGCAGCTGGTCAAGGGAGATTTGGCCCACCCGGTCTAGGTAGCTGAGCAAGTTGTCCATACGATACCAGCCTTATCTCAGGCGGCTCATCGCGGCGCGCAGCCGCGGCGCCAGGGAGGCGGCCATCGCGATCTTGAGCGCGTCGCCCGGCAGGAAGGGGTATACGGCCAGCGGCAGCACCTGGGGCAGGGGCTTGCCTGTCATCAGCATCAGCCACAGGGTGCCCGGCACATAGCAAGCCAGCAGGCCCAGCGCGCAGATTAGCGCGCGCCGCCACAGGGTATCGGCCCAGGGCACCAGCGGCACGATGACCGCCGCCGCGAACAGGTAGCCCAGCAGGTAGCCGCCGGTTGCGCCAAACAGGGCGGCGGGCCCGCCGCGGAAGCCGGCGAACACCGGCAGCCCCACCGTGCCCATCAGCAGGTACAGCCCCACGCTGATCAGCGCCCAGCGCCCCTCCAGCACCAGGGCGCACAGGTAGACCGCCAACAGCGCCAGGTTGATGGGCACCAGCGGCAGCGGCACCGCGATCTGCGAGCAGACGGCCAGCAGCGCCGTCATCAGCGCCGCCCCGGCCATCTGGCCTGCGTTGGTCCTGGCCCCGTAGGTGATGCGGCCCGCGCCCTCGGCGTTGTTGGTCAATGCGTTGTCCTCCGTGTGATTTAATGAGGCTATCATAGCACCCGCCCCGGTGGCGGTCAATGAATCGGCACAATAGGGCCGCATTTTCCCGCCCGCCTGGCGGGGGAAAACCGCCCGCAGAATCCGATTGCCCGGGAAGCGTTGACAGCGCCGCCTTCGGCCCCTATACTGACGCCATAAAGGGAACAAATGTTCTCATTAATGGAGGGTTGGACTTGGGCAAGGGGATGGACGAAAACAGGATTGCGGCAGCGCTGGCGCTGCGCGGCATCAGCCGCGCCCAGGCTGCCCGGGCGCTGCACCTCAGCTGCAGCGCGCTGAACAAGAAGCTGCGCGGGCAGGTGCCCCTGCAGCCCGAGGAGCGGCTGGCCCTGCGCAGGCTGGTCACCGCAGGGGAGGAGCAGCGCCCTTGAACGCGGAAAGATATCTCCACAGCCTCAACCGGGCCCGCGATCAGGCGGCCAAGCTGGCCCGACTGCAAAACATCCTGCTGGAGGAGGCCGGGCGCCTGCAAGAAAAATCCCCGGCCCTGGCCGAGGAGCGCCGGGCACAGGCAGGCAGCCTGACCGGCCAAATCGCCCGCCAACGGGCGGAGGGGGTACGCCAGGCCCAGCGGGCGCTGCGGCTGATCAACCGCCTGCCCGATGAGCAGGAGCGCCAGGTGCTGCGGCTGGTGCACCTGTCCCGCCTGCGCATTGAGGATGCGGCCCAGGTGATGGGCTACAGCCCGCGGCAGTGCTACCGCATCAAGCGCCGCGCGCTGATGCACCTCGATTGCTTGTTGTTTCAGGGAGAATAGTTCAGACAATATTCAGGGCAGCTACTGCCCGGACCAGAAGGCGTCGGCCAGCGCGGCCACGCCTTTTTCGTCTGCCGCGGGCTGCACCTGCCAGTGCGCGGGCAGCAGCGCCCGGTAGCCCGGCTGCCGGTAGCGGTCGTCGCACAGCAGCAGCACGCCGCGGTCCTTCTCCGAGCGGATGAGGCGGCCCGCCGCCTGCAGCACCTTGTGCATGCCCGGGTGGCGGTAGGCCACGTCAAAGCCGTCCAGCCCCTGCTGATCGGCGCGCAGGCGAATGGCATCGCGCTGCGGCCCCACCTGGGGCAAGCCCACGCCGGCGATGCACACGCCAATCAGCGCAAGGCCGGGCAGGTCGACGCCCTCGGCAAACACGCCGCCCAGCACGCACAGGCCCAACAGCGGCTCGCCATCCGCGGTGAAGCGCGCCAGGTATTGGTCGCGCGCGGCCTCATCCATGCCGCTTTGCTGCACATGCAAGGGCAGGTCGGACAAATGCTCCGCGGCATCCCGCAGGTAGGCGTAGGAGGGGAAAAAGGCGATGTACTTGCCCGGGCGGGCGGCATACATGGCGTGGATGGCGCCGCACAATAGGGGGATGCTGCCCTGCCGCGCGCCCCAGCGGGTGTTGACCGGCAGGCTGAGGGCCAGCAGGTGCTCGGGCGGGAAGGGGGAGGGCAGCTCAAAGCAGGCGTCCTCGGCCTCACCGCCCAACAGATCGCGCATGCCTGTCAGCGGGCTAAGCGTGGCCGAGTAGCACACAAAGCCGCAAAAGGGCGCCGACACCTCCCGCAGGTAGGGGGTAAAGTGCAGGCACAGCAGCTGCGCCCGCTGCTCGCGCCCCTGGGGCTGCACAAACAGCCGGTAATCCTCCGGCTGTGCCTGCTGGCGGCGCAGGGCATCCTGAAAGCCCAGCAGCTGCTGCATCAGCGCGCTGTCCACCCGCAGGTGGGGGGCGGCCCGCAGGGCGCTCATCAGCGCCTCCGTGTGCTCCGCCAGCGCGGGCGGCACCTCGCCGCCATCCTCCAATGAGCGCAGGGTTTTGAGCAGCGCGCCCGCTCGGCGGTAGATGGCGGCAACCCGGCCCATCGCGCGCCCCACATCCCGCCGGAAGGCGGCCAGCAAAGCACCCGACAGCTCGCCCGACAACATGTCGCGCACCCGGTCGGGCAGGTTGTGCGCCTCGTCGCACAGCACGGTCACCCGGCCCGGGCGGTCGAATATGCGCTGGATGTGCACCCGCGGGTCCAGCGCGTAGTTGTAGTCGCCGATCACCACGTCGGCCAGCACGCTGAGCGCCAGGCTATATTCAAAGGGGCACAGCATGTGCCTGTCCGCCATGCGCTGCACAAAGGCGGTGTCCCACGGGCCGCGGGCCCGCATGGCGGCCAGCAGCCCTGCCTCCTGCCGCAGGTAGTGCCCGGCGGCGCGGGGGCAGTGCATGGGGTCGCAGCGCACCTCGTCCATGGGGCAGATTTTTTCCTTGGCGTTGAGGGTAAGCGATTTGACGCGCAGCCCCTGCGCGTTCATGCGCTCGATCTCCCCCTCCATGGCGCGGCGGGCGGTACCCCGCGCCGTCAGGCAGAAGATCTGCTCGCTCAGCCCCATCCCCAGCGCCTTGAGCGCGGGGTACAGCACGGCGGCGGATTTGCCGGTGCCTGTCGGCATCACGGCAAACAGGCGCTTTTTGCGCAGGATGGCCAGGTACACCTGTTCGGCCATGGTGCGCTGCCCCTCGCGGTACTGGGGGTAGGGGAAGGGCAGCCGGGCCAGGCTTTCATCCCGCCGCGCGCGGTGGCGCAGCAGGCGCCTGTGCCAGGCGGCGTATTGGTCGAGCAGGCTGCAAAATACGGCCTCCAGCTCGTCTACCGTGCAAACTTCGTCAAAGGCGGCGCGCAGCTCGCCCGCCGTGGACGCATAGCTGACCCGCACCGCGATGGCGGGCAGCCCCTCCTGCAGGCACAGCATGTAGGCGTAGCACAGCGCCTGATAGCGGTGCGCCCGGCGGGCCTCCGCCGGCGCGTCGCCCCGGCACAGCTTGATCTCCTCCACCAGCGGGGGCGACAGCGTGGGGTCATACAGGTCCATCCGCCCGGTGATCTGAAAGTCCAGCCCCTGCCGCCGGCCCGACCACTGCAGCGGCACCTCGCTGCGGGCAGCGCTGGCCTTTTGCCTGCCTACATGGGCCAGCCGCCCCTCCTCCATCAGCGCGGCGGAAAAGGGCATGATGTCCGGCTCAAACACCGAAAACTCCACCAGTGCGCGCACCGACAGGCGGATGGGGGAGGGCGTCGTGTCAGCTTTTTTATTCTGCGTCATCGCTGTGCCGGCCGTCCATCATATCCAACAAGGCAAGGGTGCTGTGAATCGTATCCTGAAACGATACATGACCAACATAAGTGTTCTTCTTCTGATAGGTCTGCCAGCGCTGCAAGAAGGCAGTGTCCTGTGCCAGCGTGCTCAGCATATCCCTGATATCGGAAAGGCTGAATATCGATTGGCGGTTTTGAAAGGTGCGCCGACAAGCGGCCAGCAGCGTTTGCGGGCTGATGTCCTGGCGCTTCAGTTGATAGAGGATGTGCAGGTCATAATAGTCCTTGCTTTTGCTGTTGAGAAACCCTCTGGCAAAAATGGTGTGCAGCTTCTCTGCCAGCATGGTTTCCAGCGGATAGGCCCGGATGGTGATGGTGTCGGGGCCAAATACACTGGCATACTGATAGGCAATGGCGTGGGGCGTCAGCACATCCCCGGCGGCGATGTCCAAGGGGATGACCAGACGGATGTTTTGCATGTGGCAAACCACGCTGACGCGCAGCCCGCTGTAGCGGTCTTCCTCTTTGATTGCTTGTACGCTTTGAATGGCGTACCAGGTGCCGTCTTCATCAGTGCCTTCCAACGCCCGGGACAATGCGGGAAGCACCTGCTCCCGGGCCAGGGTCATTTGATGAAGGTGCAGAACAATATCTACCGTGCTGCGCGCCTTGAGGCCGACCACATTGGACAATAAAAATCCGCCCTTGAACACCAGGTGGCGGCCGATCTCGCTGTGGGCCAAACGCCGCAAAATGCTCTCCATAAAGTAGTAGGTCATCACGGCGTTGAAAGACAGGCCTGTTCTTTCACTGATTGTGTGGCAAAGGCTGGTCAGTTTGCTTTTATTCATAGACCAGCTCCATCACCTGGCGCACCTCATCCAACAGGTTCATTTGGGCGGCGATCTCATAGAGCAGCCTGGGTTGACGCTTGTCATAGCGCCTGTAGGAGCGCATCAGGTCGATGTACACCTCCGCATCCATATCGGCCTTTTGACGGATAAAGTCACAGATGGTGCGCTCATAGGAGTATGTGCGCACAGGGTTTCCATAGGCGGTGGTCGCCTCGGTTACACCGAGGTGCAGCCAGGATTTTCGCACCCGGTGCACCCTGATGTCCGGCATGGGTGCATTGAATTTATAGTTTGCGCTCACCGTTACATCCATGGACTGGATGATCCGGTCGGTCGCCCCCAGCAGATAGAGCGCTGTTTCATGGGAAAAAATGGATTGCCTGTAACGATACTGAAAGAAAAAGAAACCATCATGATCCCCATGGCTCGCCAGGTACAGGCCGGACGCTACCCTGCTGAGCGCGCCTTGGCGCACCATGCGGCTGAGGTAGATGGTGGGAATCTGATGCTCCTTGCAAAAGGCAGCGGTGATGTAACCGCCGGATGCGTGAAGATGCTCTTCAATTTTCTGCTGGTAGTTCATGGTTGCCGCCTCTGTTGCTTTTACACGGACATTTTACCTCTTTTTCGGTGTAAAAGCAACAATAGAAGGAAAGGAACGCTTGGCCGCGCTGCAAAGGTTACAGCGCCTCCCCCTCATAATACACCCGATTCAAACACAGCCCCTGCGGCGGGGCGGTGGGGCCCAGCAGCAGGCGGTCGCCGGTTTCAATCGCGCGGGCAAAGGCGTCCTCGGGCAGCTTGTGCAGGCCAACATAGATCAGCGTGCCCGCGATGATGCGCACCATGTTGTACAGAAAGGCGTTGCCCTGAATGGTGAGCAACAGCTCGTCGCCTTCCCGCGTCAGCGCGGCAGAGGTGATGGTGCGCACCGTCGTCTTGGCCGTGCCGCCCGCCGCCTGAAAAGCGGCAAAGTCATGCGTGCCGACAAGGTCTTGCGCGGCGCGGGCCATGGCCGCGTCATCCAGCGGCAGGGCCACATGGGCGGCAAAATGCCGCCGCAGCGCGCTGGGGTGGCGGCGGTTGAAGATGCGGTAGGCGTACTCCTTGCCCCGCGCCTGAAAGCGGGCGTGAAAGGCTGGCCCCACGCGCTCGCCCTGCAATACCCGGATATCCCGGGGCAGCAGGGTGTTGAGGGCAAAGGGCAGCTTGTCGGGCGGGATGGATACATCCAGATCCACATGGGCGCACTGGCCCAGGGCGTGCACGCCCGCATCCGTGCGGCTGGCGCCGGTGACGGCGGCGCGCTGCCCGGTAAGCCGGTGCAGCGCGTGTTCTACCTCCTGCTGGATGCTGGGGCCGTTTAATTGCCGCTGCCAGCCGGAATAATGGGTGCCGTCGTATTCAATGGTGAGCAGAAACCGTTCAGACATAGCGCGCCATCAGCAGCACCACGGCGTACAGCACGGCGATGGAGGCAACGGCCAGCCAGTCCTTGCGGCCGGTTTTGAGCACATGCAGGCGGGTACGGCCCTCGCCGCCGCGGTAGCAGCGGCTTTCCATGGCCATGGCCAGGTCGCCCGCCCGGCGAAACGCGCTGACAAACAGCGGCACCAGCAGGGGAATCAGCGCCTGGGCGCGCTGCTTGAGGGAGCCGGAGGTAAAGTCCGCCCCGCGGGCGCTTTGCGCCTTCATGATTTTGTCGGCCTCCTCGGCCAAGGTGGGGATGAAGCGCAGCGCGATGGTCATCATCATGGCCATCTCGTGGGCGGGGAACTTGATGACTTTCAGTGGGCTCACCAGGCTCTCCAGCCCGTCGGTCAAGGTGACGGGCGGCGTGGTGAGCGTGAGCAGGCTGGAGCCAATCACCAGAAAGATCAGCCGCAGCGAGAAGTGGATGGCGTTGTACAGCCCCTCCTGCGTGACGCGGATGAAGCCCAGCCGCAGCAGCTCGGTATCCCCCGTGCCGAAGAACAGGTTGAGCACAAAGGTGAAGATCAGCAATATGCGCAGCGGCCGCATAGAGCGCAGCATCATCTTGGCCGGCAGCCTGGCCATCCAGGTGGCCCAGGCCAGGTAGGCCGCGATGGGCAGGTAGCCCAGCGGCGATCCCACCAGAAACACGCACACGATGAAGGCCATGGTGAGCAAAATCTTGATTCGCGGGTCCAGGCGGTGCACCGGGCTGTCAATGGGGTAGTACTGCCCCAGCGTGATGTCACGTAGCATCGGCGGCACCCCCCTTCAGGCGATGGGCCAGGTGGTCGGCCAGATCGTCCAGCAGATAGCAGGGAGGCAGCACGATGCCCTCGGCCTCCAGCTCGTGGCGCAGCTTGCTGGCCTGGGGCACATCCAGCCCCATGGCCGTCAGGCGGTCCACCTGGGTGAAGATATCCCCCGGCGGCCCCTCCATCACCAGGCGGCCCTTCTCCAGTACGGCCACGCGGGTGGCCAGGCGGGCCACATCGTCCATGCTGTGGGAGATCATCACCACCGTGGTGCCCTCCCGGTGCAGGCGGGCGATGTCGCTGAGCAGAAAGTCCCTCGCCCGCGGGTCAAGCCCCGCGGTGGGCTCGTCCAATACCAGAATGTCAGGCTTCATGGCCAGCACGCCGGCCAGCGCCACGCGGCGCATCTGCCCGCCCGACAGCTCAAAGGGCGACTTCTCGCCCACCTCGTCGTACACCAGGCCGGTCTTGTCCATGGCCTCGTGCACGCGCTGCTCTACCTCCTGCTCGCTCAGCCCCATGTTGCGCGGGCCAAAGCCGATGTCCTTGCGTACGGTCTCCTCAAACAGCTGATGCTCCGGGTACTGAAACACCAGCCCCACGCGGAATCGCAGCGCCCGGCGGTCGGCATCCTTTTGGTTGATATCCTGCCCGTCCAGCAGCACGCGGCCTGCGGTAGGCTTTAACAGCCCGTTGAGGTGCTGGGCCAGCGTGCTCTTGCCCGAGCCGGTGTGGCCGATCAGCGCCAGCAGCTCACCATCCTGGATGGTCAGGTTGATATCGTGCAGGGCGGTGGCCTGAAAGGGGCTGCCCTCCTGGTAGGTGTGGCTGAGTTTTTCAAGCGTGATGGGCAAGGCGCTTCACCTCCTGACGCATTTCGGGGATGGTGAGGGCGTCGGGCCGCACATCCAGCCCCCGCTCGCGCAGCATGTGGGCCAGGCGGGTCATGGGCGGCACGTCCAGGCGGTATTCGCGCACCAGGTCCACCTGGCTGAACACCTCCCGCGGGGTGCCGTCCATCACTAACTTGCCCTTGTACATCACGGCCACGCGGCTGCTGCGGGCAGCCTCCTCCATGAAGTGGGTGATCCACACCACCGTGATGCCCTGCTCGCGGTTGAGGCGCAGCGCGGTTTCCAGCACCTCCTCGCGGCCGGAGGGGTCCAGCATGGCGGTGGCCTCGTCCAACACGATGATTTCGGGCTGCATGGCCAATATGCCCGCGATGGCGATGCGCTGCTTCTGCCCGCCGGACAGCATGTGGGGGGCGCGGTCGGCAAAGTCCGCCATGTTGACGGCGCTCAGCGCCCGGTCGATGATGGCGGGCATATCCTCGCTGGGCACGCCCAGGTTTTCCAGGCCGAAGGCCACGTCCTCGCGCACCACGGTGGCCACGATCTGGTTGTCCGGGTTTTGAAACACCATGCCGCAGCGCTTGCGGATCTCCCAGGTGTACTGGCTGTCCTGCGTATCCATGCCGGCTACCAGCACGTTGCCACCGGTGGGCGTGTACAGGCCGTTTAATAGCTTGGCCACGGTGGACTTGCCCGAGCCGTTGTGCCCCAGCAGGGCCACAAACTCGCCCCGGCCGACATCCAGCGAAAAATCGCTGACCGCCTCGGGGCCGTTCTCCTCGTAGGTGTAGGTGACATTTTGCAGCGACAGGTGCGGTTGGGTCATGCTGGTTCCTCTCGGTTAAAGGCCGTGGCCATGTCATAGCGGCGGTAGAAGTCCGCCCGGTACTCCGGCAGGCTATCCTCCAGGATGGCCTGGCGGATCTCCTGCATCAGGCGGATGAGGGTGCGCAGGTTGTGGATGGTGGCCAGCCGGGCGCCGGTGATCTCGCCGGCCTTGAACAGGTGGCGGATGTAGGCGCGGCTGTGGTGTGTGCACGCAAAGCAGTCGCAGCTGTCGTCGATGGGGCGGAAATCTTCCTCGTACTGCTTGTTTTTGATTACCATGCGGCCATCACGGGTGAGCAAGGTGCCGTTGCGCGCCACGCGGGTGGCCAGCACGCAGTCAAACATGTCGATGCCGCGCGCCACGCCCTCCAGCAGGCAGTCGGGCGTGCCCACGCCCATCAGGTAGCGCGGCTTGTGCTCGTCATAGTGGGGCTGCATGGCGTCCAGCATGTCGTACATCAAGGCCTTGGGCTCGCCCACCGACAACCCGCCGATGCCGTAGCCCGGGAAGTCCATGGCCTTTAGCGCCTTGACGCTCTCGATGCGCAGGTCCTTTTCAAACGCGCCTTGCACAATGCCAAACAGCGCCTGATCGGGCCGGGTGTGGGCTTTGAGGCACCGCTCGGCCCAGCGGTGGGTGCGGTCCATGGCTTCCTTGGCGGTCGCCCGGTCGCAGGGGTAGGGGCTGCACTCGTCAAAGGCCATGGCGATGTCGGCGCCCAGCTTTTGCTGGATCGACATGCTCTCCTCCGGGCCGATGAAGCGGGCGCTGCCGTCCAGGTGGCTGCGGAAGTGCACGCCCTCTTCCTTGATGCGGCGCAGATCGGCCAGCGAAAACACCTGAAAGCCGCCCGAATCGGTGAGGATGGGGCGGTCCCAACCCATGAAGGCGTGCAGGCCGCCGGCCTTTTCCACCAGGTCTTCGCCCGGGCGCAGGTGCAGGTGGTAGGTGTTGCTGAGGATAATCTGGGCCTGAAGGCCCTTCATCTCCTCAGCCGTCATGGCCTTGACCACCGCCTGGGTGCCCACGGGCATGTAGACGGGCGTGTCGATATCGCCGTGGGGCGTATGCAAAATACCCGCGCGCGCGCCCGTGCGCCCGCAGGTTTTGATTAGTTCAAATTGAACGGCGTTTGATTTCATGCTGCTGTTCAACCGATAGTAGGGATGTCCGGCCAGATGGCCTCCAGCCCGACGAGCTCCCGCTGCCAGGGCTGCCAGGCGCCGGTGTTGGGCGGCGGCGCCAGGAAGACCATCTGCTTGCCCGTGATGGGGTGATCCAGCGTGAGGCGCATGCCCCACAGGGCGATCTGCTGGCCGGGGCGGCCCTGGCCATAGCGGTTGTCGCCCCACAGCGGCAGGCCGGCGTTGGCCAGCTGCACGCGGATCTGGTGGGCGCGGCCGGTCTGCAGGCGCACGATGAGCAGGCTGTCCGTCTCCCCCCTGCCCACGCAGCGGTAGCTCAGCTGCGCCTGCTTGCCCTGGCGCAGGTAGCTGGGCATCACGCGCACCATGTTGGTTTGCTCGTCTTTTAACAGCATGTCGCGCAGGGTGTTATACTCCTGGGCGCGGCCCTGGGCCACCAGCACATACTCGCGGCCCAGCGTCTTCTCGCGCACCTGGCGGCTGAGGCGCTCGGCGGCCTTGCTGGTGCGCGCGAAGCACAGCAGCCCGCCCACCGGGCGGTCCATGCGGTGCACCAGGCCCAGGTATACCTCGCCGGGCTTGTCGTACTTTTCCTTGATGTAGGCTTTCAGCAGGCCCAGCATGTCCGGGTCGCCGGTGGCATCGCCCTGCACCAGCAGGTTGGGTTCCTTCAGGGCCACCAACAGGTGGTTGTCCTCGTACAGGATGCGGGGGGTATCAAACATACGCTTCTCTTTCGTGGTCATACGCCGGCCCACCTTCCGCTGCAGCCGCAGGGCAGCAGCCCGCCCGAGGTGACGGGCAGCACCAGCTCGCCCGCCTCGGCCCGGCCGCCGTGGCGGGGAAGGACGGTTTTTTCCAGTATATTGCGCACCACCGTGGGCTGAAAGCCCGTGGTGTAGCTGTTGATCAGGTAAAACAGCGGCTTTTCACCCAGCAGCTGGGCGGCCAGGTCGGACAGGTTGTACAGCTCGTCCTCTAACTTCCACACCTCGCCGGTGGGGCCGCGGCCGTAGCTGGGCGGGTCCATCAAAATGCCGTCGTAGCGGCTGCCGCGGCGCAGCTCTCGGCGGATGAAGGCCAAGGCATCCTCCACAATGAAGCGGCTGCCGCTCTCGGGCAGGCGGCTGAGGTCGCGGTTCTCCCGCGCCCACTGGGTCATGCCCTTGGCGGCATCCACGTGGGTGACATGGGCGCCCGCCTGCATGCAGGCCAGCGTGGCCCCGCCCGTGTAGGCAAACAGGTTGAGCACCCGGGCGCCCGGCCTGTCGCGCAATAGCCCCTGCATCCAATCCCAGTTGGCGGCCTGCTCGGGGAACAGACCGGTGTGCTTAAAGCCCGTGGGCCGCACGTAGAAGCGCAGATCGCGGTACTGCACCTGCCAGCGCTCGGGCAACGGGCGGCGAAAGTTCCACGCTCCGCCGCCCTTTTCGCTGCGGGCATACACGGCATCCGCCCGCAGCCACTTCTCGGGCCGCGCGCGCGGCCAGATGACCTGCGGGTCCGGCCGTGCCAACAACAGATCGCCCCAGCGCTCCAGCTTCTGGCCGTCGCCGGTGTCGATCACCTCAAAATCCTGCCATGCGTCCGCTACGTACATGCCTGTTCCTTCCATTGTTCATACAGGCGTTGATTATAGCACGAGCGGCAGGCGGGAACAACCGCCATTGCCTGCGCCTTCGGCGCAAAATGGCGCATCCTGGTTGCTCAGGGCGGTCTGGTTCGGGTATACTCCATGCACGGATGAAGCAAAGGAGCGGCGTATGAAGTTTATCTCGTGGAATGTCAATGGGTTCCGGGCGGTGCTGAAGAAGGGGTTTGAGGACTACTTCCGCCAGGCCGATGCCGATTTTTTCTGCCTGCAGGAGACCAAGATGCAGGAGGGCCAGGCGGACTTTGCTCCCGAGGGTTACCTGGCCTACTACCACAGCGCGGAGCGCAAGGGCTACTCCGGCACGGCGGTGTTCACCCGCCACGAGCCGCAGGCCATCTTCTTTGGTATCCGCCTGAAGGGCCTTGATAACGAGCCCGAGCACGCCGATGAGGGCCGGGTGATGACGCTGGAATACCCGGACTTTTATCTGGTCAACTGCTATGTGCCCAACGCCCAGCCCGAGCTGCGGCGGCTGGATTACCGCATGGGCTTTGAGGATGACATGCGCGCCTACCTGCTGCTGCTCAACGAGAAGAAGCCCGTCATCTACTGTGGCGACCTGAATGTGGCCCACGAGGAGATCGACATCAAGCGGCCCAAGCCCAACATCGGCCAGCCCGGCTTCAGCTACGAGGAGCGCGGCAAGATGACCGAGCTGCTGGGCGCGGGCTTTGCCGATACCTTCCGCCGGCTGTACCCCGACACCCCCAACCGCTACACCTGGTGGAGCTACATGGGCAACGCCCGCGCCAACAACACGGGCTGGCGCATCGATTACTTTGTGGTCTCCGAATCCTTGATGGGCAGGGTAAAGGAAGCCTTCATCGAGGACCATGTGCTGGGCAGCGACCACTGCCCGGTGGGGATTACCCTTGACCTGTAACTAAAATTGACACTCGCCCCTGCGGTGTTTATAATGCAATCGGCCCGCTTGGCGGGCAAACCCCTACCGACGATGAATTGAGGGATGGGATAGATTGTTTGGAAGACGCAGTGACGGCCGCGTGGTGCGGTCGATCGACCCCATTGTTGCCCTGACGCCTTACCTGATGCCCATGCGCTGCGACGCGCAGGTGATGCTCACCTACAAGGCGGACTACGAGCCGCTGGCCCGCTACATCGTGGCCAAGGGGGCGCAGGGGTACAAGCTCAGCTTCATGGACATCGTGCTGGCCGCCTATGTGCGCGCCATCTCCCAGATGCCCGAGCTTAACCGCTTCATCGCCAACAAGCGCATCTACGCGCGCAAGGAGCTGGCGGTGTCCTTTGTGGTGCTCAAAAACACGGCCGATGGCTCCGTGCAGGAGAACGTGGTCAAGTGCAAGTTTGACCCCCACGACACCATTTTGGACGTGGCCGCCCGCACCGGCGAGGCCATTGCCCAGGCCCGCCAGGAGGAGATGGACAACACCACCATGAAGCTGGCCAAGCTGCTGCTCAACCCCTTCCTGGCCACTACCATCGTCGGCCTGGCCCGCGTGCTTGACCGCTACGGCCTGATGCCGCGCTTTCTGGTGGAGGCCAGCCCCTTTCACACCAGCATGTTCATCACCAACATGGCCTCCATCGGCATGCCGGCGGTGAACCACCACATCTACAACTTCGGCACCACCTCGTTGTTCATCAGCATCGGCAGCCTGGAGCGGGGCGTCACCGTCAACGCCAAGGGCGAGGCGCAGCGCAAGCGGACGCTGCCCATCGGCATCACAGCCGACGAGCGCGTGTGCGCCGGCATGATATACGCGCAGATGGTGGCCATGGTGTCCAAATACCTGGCGGACCCCCAGCTGCTGGAGCAGCCGCCCGAGCAGGTGCTCTTTGACGATGGGCTGTCCTACAGCATGCCGCCCGCCCCCAAAAAGAAGCGCTTTCGCCGCATCCGCCGCCTGGCCCGCCTCAACCGGCACCACGCCGATCCGCCGCAGGATATGGCGGTCTGACCATCCACTGCAACGATGCCCGGCCGCGCGCCGGGTTTTTATAATACTGAAACTCAATCGTAAACGCTTTGATGAACTTGCCTTTTTCCGTTCTTACTTTGCCTCTCTCAGTCAGCGTAGACGCCGCTACGCCTCCCTCTTTCGGCTTCGCAGGAACGAAAAAATTCTGCGTTCATCTTTGCGTTTCCTCCTTCGTTCAGTATTGTTCGCAGGCACCGGATATGGCTTTGCATTTTACCCTGTTCCTTCGTTGCTTTCATCGGCAGCCCTGCCTATAATGGAGGCACCGTCAAGCAACACGCAAGGAGGCCCCATGAGCGACCACAGCGGATACCAGTCCCCCTTCTCCCAGCGCTACGCCAGTGCGGCGATGCAGCGGCTGTTTTCGGATGAGCACAAGTTCGGCCTGTGGCGCCGGCTGTGGATCTGGCTGGCCCAGGCCGAGCAGGAGCTGGGCCTGCCCATCACGGATGAGCAGATCGCCCAGATGGAGGAGCACGCCGGCGACATCGACTTTGGCCTGGCCGCCCGCTACGAGAAGGAGCTGCGCCACGATGTGATGGCCCACGTGCATACCTTTGGCGATGCCTGCCCACTGGCCCGGCCTATCATCCACCTGGGGGCCACCAGCTGCTATGTGGGGGACAACGCCGACATCCTCATCTTGCGCGATGCCATGCTGCTCATCCGCGCGCGGCTGGTGGCCGTGGCCCGCGCGCTGTACGACTTTGCGGACAGGTACAAGGAGCTGCCGGCGCTGGGCTTTACCCACTTTCAGGCGGCGCAGCCCGTCACCGTGGGCAAGCGCGCCACCCTGTGGCTGCAGGATGTGCTCTACGACCTGGGTGAGGCCGATCGCTTTTTATCCGACCTGCGGCCCCTGGGCTCCAAAGGCACCACGGGCACCCAGGCCTCTTTTCTGGAGCTGTTTGACGGCGACTGGGACCGCGTGCGCAGGCTGGATGACATGCTGGCCCGCAAGATGGGCTTTGAACGGGCGGTGCCCGTCTCCGGGCAGACCTATTCGCGCAAGGTGGACAGCCGGGCGCTGAACATACTGGCCCAGATCGGGCAGAGCGCCCACAAGTTCAGCAACGACATCCGCCTGCTGGCGCACTTAAAGGAGATGGAGGAGCCCTTTGAGAAGCAGCAGATCGGCTCCTCCGCCATGGCGTACAAGCGCAACCCCATGCGCTCCGAGCGCATGGCCGCGCTCAGCCGCCTGCTGATTGCCAACCAGCAAAACGGCGCCATGACCGCCGCCGAGCAGTGGCTGGAGCGCACGCTGGACGACAGCGCCAACCGTCGCATCGCCATCGCCGAGGGCTTTTTGGCGGCCGACAGCGTGCTGATGCTGTACCACAATGTGGCCTCCGGCCTGGTGGTGTACCCCCGGATGATGGAGCGCCGCCTGATGGACGAGCTGCCCTTCATGGCGACCGAAAACATATTGATGGATGCCGTGCGCC
>JAAZBU010000146.1 GCA_012513645.1 Clostridiales bacterium
AATATCCTCAAAATTGCTTGCAAACCCTTCAAAAGATATGTATAATACATATTCGGCACATCCTTGCGCCGCGCAAAAGTCGCGGCGCCATATGTCCATGAGGAGGTGAAAGGAATGAAATACGAACTGGTTTACATCATCGACACGGCCATCGAGGAGGATCCCCGCAAGGAGCTCATTGCGCGCTTCAACGGGATGATCGAGCAAAACGGCGGCACGGTCGACAGCGTGGATGAGTGGGGCAAGCGCCGCCTGGCCTACCCCATCAACGACATGCCGGAAGGGTACTATGTGCTGGTGCACTACACGGCAGAGCCCACCGTGCCCAAGGAGATCGAGCGCAACCTGGGCATCACGGACGGCATCCTCCGCTACCTGACCACCCGCATCGAGGAGAAGCGCAGCAGCGTGAAGCCGCGCACTGCGCGCATCGCCCCCGCCGCCGTAAAGGCTGAGGAAGAGCCTCAGCAGGCGCCGGCGAGCGAGGACAACTAAGGAGGTAAGCTTTGAACAAGCTGTTTATCATCGGCAACCTGACGCGCGACCCTGAGTTGCGCAGCACCCAGGGAGGAATCCCTGTGTGCACCTTCACGGTCGCCGTCAACCGCCGCCGAGCAAGCAATGCCGAAGCGGGACAGCCCGAGGCGGATTTCTTCCGCGTGACGGCCTGGAGGCAGCTTGGCGAAAACTGCAACCGCTATTTGTCCAAAGGGCGCAAGGTATGCGTCGTAGGCAACGTGCAGGTGAACACCTACACCGCCAACGACGGCACCACCCGCGCCAGCCTGGAGGTGACGGCTGACGATGTGGAATTCCTCTCCCCCCGCGGAGAGGGCGGCGACGGCGGCATGCCCCGCCAGGCGGAAGCCAGTGCTTCCCCCTCGCCCAGCCAGAACAGTGGCTTTGTCAAGGTAGACGACGAAGAGCTGCCCTTCTGATGAACAGGCAGCACATGTAAGGAGGAAACCCCATGAGCGAGAATCGAGGCGAGAGAAGGATGCGCCCGCGCGGAGGCCGCCGGCCCCGCCGCAAGGTATGCGACTTCTGTGCCAACAAGGTCGAGTTCATCGACTACAAGGATGTCAACCGCCTGCGCCGCTACATCAACGAGCGCGGCAAGATCTCCCCCCGGCGCATGCTGGGCACCTGTGCCAAGCATCAGCGCCAGCTCTCCGAGGCCATCAAGCGTGCACGTGCCATCGCGCTGATGCCCTACACAGCAGAGTAATTCCGCAACAGACAACCATTCATCCCCGCAGCGTCAGCCGCGGGGATGTTCTGTTGTAGCTTTATCACAAAAAACCACCGCGGTGCGGTGGTCAGATGAGCAAATGGGAGCGCTATGGCTCTCGGCGCAGCTGGCGGGTCAGATCGTCGATGGCATTGCGCAGCGGCGCGCTGTCCTGGCTGAGCTGCTCAATCTTGGCGCAGCCGTGCAGCACCGTGGTGTGGTCGCGCCCGCCCAACGCATCGCCGATCTTGGGCAGGGAGGCGTCGGTCAGCTTGCGCGCCAGGTACATAATCACCTGCCGGGGCACGGTGAAGCTGCGGTTGCGCCGCGGGCCGGTCACATCATCGTGGGTGACGGCGTAGTAGGCGCACACAGCCTGAATGATATCCTGCGTGGTGATGGAGCGGGGCGCATGGTCGTGAAACACCTCGCGCAGCGCCTCCTCGGCCAGCTGGGCGTCGATGGGTCGCCCGGACAGGGAGGCATAGGCCACCAGGCGGTTGAGGCTGCCCTCCAGCTCGCGGATGTTGCTGTCCACCCGCAGGGCGATCAGCTGCAGCACCTCATCGTCTACCTGAATCATCTCGTCGTTGGCCTTGCGGCGCAAAATGGCGCAGCGGGTGTCTACGTCTGGTTTTTGAATGTCGGCAATCAGGCCCCACTCAAAGCGGCTGCGCAAGCGCTCCTCCAGGCGGGCGATCTCCTTGGGCGGGCGGTCGGAGGAGATGATGATCTGCTTGCCCGCGTTGTGCAGGGCGTTGAAGGTGTGAAAAAACTCCTCCTGCGTGCTATCGCGCCCTGCGATGAACTGGATGTCGTCGATGAGCAGCACGTCCACATTGCGGTACTTCTCGCGGAAGGCGGCATTGCGGTTGGACTGGATGGCGCTGACCAACTCGATGGTAAAGGTCTCGCTGGTGACGTACTCAAGGCGCGTGTCCGGCTTTTGCGACAGGATGAAGTGGCCGATGGCCTGCATGAGGTGGGTCTTGCCCAGGCCCACGCCGCCGTAGATGAAGAAGGGGTTGTAGGCATCCGCGGGGGACTCGGCCACCGCCAGCGATGCCGCATGGGCAAAGCGGTTGCCGCTGCCCACCACAAAGGTGTCAAACGAGTACTTGGGGTTCAGCCGGGGGGCCGCCGGGCACACGGGGCCCGAACCGTTGCGGTACTCCTGCGCCTGCTTGGGGGTCAGTATGCTCAGCTTCAAATCCTTGCTCGTCACCTGGCGCAGGGCGTTGGTGATCATCACAGAGTACCGTGGCACCACAAAGGTGTGGTAGTAGTCCGCCACCGCCTCCACGTAGTACTGCTCGCCAATGGCATCCAGCGGCTTGAGGGCCGATGCAATCCAGGTGGAATAGGTCACCTCGCTCATTTCATGCTTCATGAGCTGGCAGGCCGCATCCCAAACCGCCTTATAATCCACGCGGGAACCTCCGTGTTTGCAATAATTTATACATCCGTAACATGTTTGTAATCAGCCGGAAACCCGTCAAAAAAAACACCGCTTTGCAGCGTGTTTTTCAAGGCTGTGGATAACCCGTCTGTGGATAAACCTTTGCCTTGCTGACCACGTGCCCTATCCTAACACACAAAGTGAGGAATGACAAGGTTTATCAACAGCCCAAAGAACTGCATATTCGGCAGGCTGTTGATAAGTCTCCAAGTCTACCGGTAGTTGTTGACAACCTGCCGACCCACAAGGTTTTGGAATCTGAATACATATTTATTCATATTCACGCATGTTATTCGACCCTTTGCCGCGGTCGAGCGAATGTTTTTTTAACGGCTCTCCTTTACCTGGATTTTACCCGCATTTAACGGGTGACCCCTGTTAGGGACGGGCGGTTCTATCTTTTTCCTCCCCATTCCCGTATAATGACAAAAATACGATGCAGGCGCACGGGAGGACAACATGCAGGGACAAAAAAAGAGCCGCTTTACCCTCAAGGAAAAGAGCTGGATCCTCTACGACTGGGCCAACTCGGTCTACGCCACCAACATCATGGCGGCCATCTATCCCCCCATCTTCGTCAGCGTGGCCGGGCAAAATGGCGACCATTGGTGGAGCCTGGGCACGGCGCTCACCACGCTGGTGATCGCGCTGATCTCCCCCTTCCTGGGGGCGCTGGCCGACTTCAAGGGCATGAAGAAGAGGCTGTTCACCGCCTTCATGCTGCTGGGCGT
>JAAZBU010000147.1 GCA_012513645.1 Clostridiales bacterium
CCTTGTGTTGAGCCATTGGGTTCCCCTCCTTGTGAATGTCTTAGCAACACTCATTGTAGCGGAGTCCCAGTGGCTTGCCCATTCCTATCGGGCTAAACTCAAGTTGCGAACGTTAGTGTACTCTATCCACTTTACGTATCAAAAACTTGAAAGCCTTCTCGTTTTACAGCCGATTTTTTGCTGCTTCAACCGGTGTCAGGGATGCCCAATGGGTAAAATTATCCTGTAACGGAACACTACAATGTACCGCGCCCTGCGCGCGAAGCAAGGAGCACCTTATGATCGAAGTCTATCTGAGTCTCAATGGCAATGCCGCAGAGGCGGCGGCCTACTATGCCCAGCAGCTGGATGGCCAGGTCGCGTACATGATGCGCTTTGCCGACCTGCCCGAGGCCGACAAGGCCGACATGCCCCCCGGTGCGGAGGGGTTGGTCATGTACGCCAACGTCAAGACCGCTGTGGGCGACATCATGATGTCCGACATGATGCCCGGCACAACCGTCACCCCCAACGAGGGCGTGTGGATCAACTTTTCCAGCAAGGATCAAGAGCGCTTGCGCGCTGCCTTTGATGCCCTGGCCAAGGACGGCGAGGTTATCATGCCGCTGGAGAAGACGTTTTTCAGCCCGCTGTACGGGCAGGTGAAGGACAAGTTCGGCTTCTACTGGATGTTTTTGAACTACTGACCCCCGGCGGCAAAGACAGTGGCGCGGGCAAATCAACCCGCGCCTTTTGCGTGCCCATGCGCCCCTGTGCCGCGTCCAGGCAGGGGGAAGACCCTTGCGTAACCGGCGAACTATTATTGCATCGGCTGAAGATTGCTTTCATTGCGCCTTTCGCCTATAATGCCGCGGGCATCACATTGACGCGGAGGGTATTTTGATGAGTTCACCGACGAAGGCTTCCACCATTGCTAATCCGGCGCCGCTGGGGCTGCTTGGGTTTGGCCTGACCACGCTGCTGCTCAACCTGCACAATGCCGGGCTGATCGGGCTGTCGATCGTTATCGTGGCCATGGGCTTTGCCCTGGGCGGCGCGGCGCAGATCATTGCCGGCATCATCGAGTTTTTCAAGAACAACACCTTTGGCGCCACAGCCTTTACGGCGTATGGGTTCTTCTGGTGGTCGCTGATCCTCATCTGGCTCAACCCCTTTGAGGGCATGGCGGGGGCCGATCTGACCAGCATGGGCTGGTACCTGCTGCTGTGGGGTGTGTTTACGCTGCTGATGTTCTTTGCCACGCTGCGCCTCAACAGGGGCCTGCAGGTGGTGTTTTTAAGCCTGACAGCGCTGTTTTTCCTGTTGGCTGCCGGCGACTTTACCGGCAACACCGCCATCACCCGCATCGGCGGCTGGGTGGGCATTTTCTGCGGCGCGTCCGCCATCTATTGCAGCCTGGCGCAGGTGATCAACGAGGTGTATGGGGAGACCAAGATGCCCGTGTGATACAGGGCCATAAGCAAAAAGGCGCGGGACTATCCCGTGCCTTTTTGTATGTTGATCAAACAGGGGTTACTCCTGCGCGATAAAGCCCACGCCCACCACGCCCGGACCGGTGTGGGTGCCGATGACCGCGCCCAGGTCGGTCTGATACGCGGGGGCATCACCGATATGGGGGCGGAAGTACTCGATGGCTTCCCGCATGCGGTCTTTGGCGACGGAGTTGCCAAAGCTGACGCCGTAGCGCAGGTCGGGCTTGGCCGCCTGGAAGTGCTCCAACAGCTCCTTGATCACATTGCGCTCGCCGCGGATCTTGGCGATGGAATGCACCTCGCCCTGCTTGACCTCCAGCAGCGGCTTGATGCCCAGCAGCCCGCCGATGAGGGCGGCGCTGCCCGACAGGCGGCCGCCCATCTTGAGGTATTTGAGGGTATCCACCGCCGCATACAGGCGTACGCGCGGGGCCAGCTGGCGCAGCTCCTGGGCAATTTCGGCGGCGCTCAGGCGCCCCTCGTCGCGCAGCAGCACGGCGCGCTGCAGCAGCAGCACGTGGCCGAAGGAGCCGCTCATGGAATCCACCACGTGGATGCGCTCCGGCGCCACCTGCTGGGCGGCGGTCACGGCGGACTGGTAGGTGGCGCTCAGCTTGGCGGCGATGGTGATGACCAGCAGGTCGTCCCCTTGGGCGATCAGCGGGCGGAACAGATCCTCAAACTCGCCGGGCGGCACCTGAGAGGTGGTGGGCAAGGCCTTGGCGTTTTTCAGCTTGATGTAAAAGCTGTCGCTGTCCAGGTCGATGCCGTCGCGGAAGCTCTCCTGCTCAAAATGAATGGTCAGGGGCAAGGTGAGGATATCCAGCTGCTTGAGCTCCTCATGGGTCAGGTCACAGGTGCTGTCCGAGATGATTCTGATCATATGCTGTCGGTCCTTTCTGATGAAAAAAATCGGGCAATGCCCTCCAGCGCCTGCACCAGCACGGCGGCTTCCTCCTTGCGCAGGCCGGCCATCACGCCGTCGATCAGGTGCTCGTGAATCTGACGGTGGCAGCGCTCGGCCTGCAGGCCGCGGGGGGTGGGGGTGATGTGGACGCGCCGGCGGTCCTTGGGATCCTGGCTGCGCTGGAGGTATCCCTTGTTTTCCAGCACGTTGACGGCGGCCGTCAGGCTGCCCGGCGTGATGCCCAGGCTGCCGGCCAGGCCCTTGGCGGTGTTGCGCCCCTGGCCCTGCAACAGGCAGGCGGCCTCAATGACGTGCATCTCGGAGATGGACAGGTCCTCATAGCCCATCTGCCGCAGGCGCCGCTCCTCAATGCGCAGCACGCTGTGGAAGATGTCCACCAGAAACCGGTTGAGGGCTTCGCGCGTCTCCTTTGCCATCCTTTTCTCCGATCAATCGTTTGAACATCAAATAGTTTGAAGTTCTAAGCAATTATAGCGCAACACAACCGCTTGTCAAGGGGGTGGGCGGCCGCCGCGAACAGGCGAGGCAATCCATTGGCAAAACACGGCGGTGGGTTGGTTTCAGGGCTGTATTCCCGGGGTAGGCTATGATATACTGCAAACAGCGCCGGACATACGGCAAAGCGCATTGCAATCGGATGAAAATTGAAATAGAGGAGCGTGTCAGCATGGCAACCAAGAAACCCGCCGCAGAAAAGAAGGAAGCCCCCAAGAAGGCGCCGGCCAAGACGACCGCTACAAAGACGGCTGCCGCCAAGAAGGAGCCCGAAAAGAAGGCCCCCGCTAAGAAGACGACGGCCGCCAAGGCAGCAGACAAGTCCGAGGCCAAGAAGACCACGGCCAAGACGACGGCTACAAAGACAGCTACTATGACTGCTGCTAAGAAGGCACCTGCAAAGACAACCGCCACAAAGACGGCTGCCGCCAAGAAGACGCCTGCCAAGACGACGGCCGCCAAGGCAGCGGACAAGCCCGAAGCCAAGAAGACGACGGCTGCCAAGGCCACGGAAAAGCCCGAGGCCAAGAAGACCACGGCCAAGGCGCCGGCGAAGACAACTGCTACAAAGAAGGCGCCCGCGAAGACGACCACCAAGGCCGCGGCAAAGACCGAAACCAAGACGACGGCCAAGAAGGCTCCTGCGAAAAAAGCCCCGGCCAAGAAAGCCCCGGCGAAAAAGGCGCTAGCCAGGAAGGCGCCGGCGGCGAACGCCTCCGCGCTGGAGGGGCTGATCGAGGGCGTCAAGGAAATCGTCAAGGACCCCATGGTATTGCTGAACAACGTGATCGAGGAGATCACCGGCGACAACGAACCCGAGGAGTAACGAGCAAGAGGGTAGCGCTGCGCCAACCAAGCGGGCCGGAAACAACGGCTCCGCTTGGCTGTGTGCAGGGCGAAGGAGGGAACGATGGCAGGACAGCTGTGGGTCAGGCTGATGCGGAAAAACAAAATGGTGCGCGACAGCGTGGCGCCCTGCCCCCAGGGCGATTGGCGCGAGGCGCTGGCAGCGGCCTGCCACCAGATGGACCTGCCCATGCCCGTGCAGGTGCCCAAGCATGAGCGCGATTGGGCGGAATACCGCCAGACGCGCTTTCTGCCCGAGCACTTCATGGAGGCAGTGCCCTTTGACCGCATGGAGATCGAGTACTTTGACCCGGATGGCGGGGGCACCGCCCACCGCTCGGACGACCCGCGCAACGGCTGATGGCGGACTATATCATGGATCTGCGCCGCCTGGTGGGCAAGCGCCCGCTGTTGCAGGTAGGGGCCAGCGTCATCTGCATCAACCCCGCGGGCGAGCTGCTGCTGCAAAGGCGGCAGGATAACGGTTGCTGGGCCTACCCGGGCGGCTCGGTGGAGCTGGACGAGCCGGTGGAGGATGCGGCCCGCCGCGAGCTGGCTGAGGAGATGGGCCTGCGCGCTGGCGCGCTGACGCTGTGGCAGGTGTTTTCCGGCCCGGCGTGCCACTATGTGTACCCCAACGGCGATGAGGTCAGCTGCGTGGACATCGTGTACCTGTGCCGCCAGTGGACAGGCGATGTGCGGCCCCAGCCCGGCGAGGTGACCGACTGGGGATGGTTTGCGCCGGGCGCGCTGCCCGAGCCGCTTTCCCCGCCGGTGGCGCATATTATCCGCGCCTTTGCGCGGCAAATGCTTGACCCGGATACAAAGGAGGATGCCCATGGCTGAAGGCTTGACCCAGCGGGAGCTGGACCGCAAGATCAAGGAAGCGGACGCGAAGATTGAAAAGTACAAGGGCTACATCGCCAAGCTGAATGAGGACAAGAAGGAGTGGCGCGCACAGAAGCGCCGGCTGGCTGCCAAGGCCGCGGGCGGCAAATCCACCTCGACCCGCAAGACGACCGCCGCGGCAAAGAAAACAACGACCACCAAAAAGACAACGGCCGCAAAAAAGACAACAGCCGCAAAGAAGGCGACGACCCCCAGGAAATCCACCGCCAAGCAACCCTCCCTGCTGGAAGGCGTGCTGGCCGAAGTAAAGAAGGCCGGCATTGACCCCGGCGATTTGCTGGGCTCCATTTTGGGCAGGAAAGAAGAATAATAGGTTAATTCGGAATTCGGAAAGCGGAATTCGGAATAAGACGTACCGTAAGGCTGTTGTATGCAATCCGGAATGGTTTTTTGCGATCATATCGTCTTATCATGGTCCGTTTCCCGGGAGATTGCAGTTTCTTCGTTCTTTATTCCGAATTCCGAATTCCGCTTTCCGAATTTGTGATACCCACCAATTCCCCATTATTACTCAGAAATGGAGCGATCACATGTTGTTGTGGCTTGTTCCCCTGTTGGCGGTGCTGGGCTTTGCGGGCTGGCTGGTGTACCGGGCGGTCCGCTTCAGGCCGCCTGCGGGCTTCCGCCAGGCGGGGCCGCGCCCGGTGACGGTGCCCGAGATGCCCATCGCGGTCAAGCTGGGCGAATTGTTGCAGATTGCCACCGTGGCCTACCGCGACCCGGCGCTGGAGGACGCGGCGGCGTTCGCCAATTTTCAGGAGCGCCTGCAGGCCCTGTACCCCCATGTGGCGGCGCAATGCGCCCGCGTGCTGGTGGGGGACAAGGGCATCATCTACCGCTGGGCGGGCCATTCGGACGAGGCGCCCGCCGTGCTGATGTCCCATTACGATGTGGTGCCCGCCCAGGCGGAGGGGTGGACCAAGCCGCCGTTTTCGGGCGAGATCGCGGAGGGCTATGTGTGGGGCCGCGGTGCCCTGGATACCAAGTGCACGCTGGCCGCGGCCATGGAGGCGGCGGACGGGCTGATTGCCCAGGGCTTTGTACCGGTGAACGATATCTACCTGTGCTTCTCCGGCGATGAGGAGATCATGGGCCCCACGGCCGAGGCCATGCTCAGCGCCCTGCAGGAGTGGGGCGTGCAGCCCGCCTTTGTGCTGGATGAGGGCGGCGGCGTGGTGCCCGATGCCCTGCCCGGCCTCACGGTGCCCTGCGCCCTGATCGGCACGGGAGAGAAGGGCCTGGCCGAGCTGACGGTGACGGCCACGGCCAACCCGGGCCACGCGGCCATGCCGCCCCGGCATACGGCGGTGGGCCGGCTGGCCTGGGCCGTGCGCCGGCTGGAGCGGTGGCCCTGGCCGCTGCGCTATACGCCGCCCGTACGCCAGCTGATGGAGGATGCGGGCCGTCATGCCCGCCTGCCCTGGCGGCCGGTGTATGCCAACCTGGGGCCGTTGCGCCCGCTGATCAGCCTGTGGGCCGGCCTGCGCGGGGGCGAGATCAACGCCCTGCTGCGCACCACCTGCGCCTTTACTTCGCTTGCGGGCTCGCCCGCGGTCAACGTATTGCCCGACCGGGCCTCGGCCACGGCCAGCGTGCGCATATTGCCGGGGGAAAACAGCAAGTCCGTCCGCCGGCGGGCAGAGCGCCTGCTCAAGCGCAAGGATCTGGAGATTGCCATCCGCGCCATCAGCGAGCCCAGCCCGCCCAGCCTGACGGGGGACGGCGCATGGCAGGTGCTGACCGAGGCCGTGGCCCAGGTGTGGCCCGAGGCGCTGATTGCGCCCTACCTGTTCCCCGCGTGTACGGATTCGCGCCACTACGCCCGTGTGAGCCAGCATGTCTACCGCTTCAGCGCCCTGGCTTGGACCAGGCAGGAGCGCGCGCTGATGCACGGCCACGATGAGCGCATCAGCCTGAAGGCCTTGGCCAGGATGCAGGCCTTTTACGAAATATTGATATCAAAACTATAGGTTGAGGAGGGTTTCATGAACATCGCATTCATCGGCATCGGGGTGATGGGCCGCGGCATGGTGGCCAACCTGCTCAAGGCGGGGCACAGCGTACAGGTGTACAGCCGCAGGAGCGAATCCGCCCAGGAGGTGCTGGCGCAGGGGGCCGTGTGGCACGACAGCATCAAGGGCTGCGTGCGCGAGGCTGAGGTGGTGATCACCATGGTGGGCTTCCCCAAGGATGTGGAGGAGGTCTACTTCGGCCAGGGCGGCATCATCCTGTCGGCCAAGGAGGGCGCCACGCTGATTGACATGACTACCACCTCGCCCAAGCTGGCTGAGCGCATCTACAGCGTGGCCCGCGAGCGCGGCCTGCAGGCGCTGGACGCGCCCGTGAGCGGCGGCGATACCGGGGCGCGCAACGCCACGCTGGCCATCATGGTGGGCGGCGATGAGGATGCCTTTTTGCGGTGCGTGCCGGTGTTTGAAGCCATGGGCAAGACCATCCGCTACGCCGGCAGCGCCGGCAAGGGCCAGCACACCAAGATGGCCAACCAGATCGTCATCGCGGGCACAGTATCCGGCGTGGCCGAGGCCATCGCCTACGCCCGGGCGGCGGGGCTGGATGTGAAGGAGATGCTGGGCACCATCACCGGCGGTGCAGCCGGCTCCTGGCAGTTGGCCAACAACGGCCCCAAGATGGCCGAGGGCGACTACCGGCCCGGCTTTTACATCAAGCACTTCATCAAGGATATGAGCCTGGCCCATGAGGAGGCCGCCGCCCGCGACCTCAGCCTGCCGGTGCTGGATGAGACGCTGGCCGCCTACCGCGCCCTGGCCGATGAGGGCTATGGCGATGAGGGCACGCAGGCGATCATCAGGAAGTACATGGAGGAGTAGGGCGGGGCGAGTTCGGAATGCGGAATGCGGAATTCGGAATTCGGAATATGGATTGCTGCACCCCCTGCACCCTGCAGAATAAAGAGTGAGTTTTTATAGAAGAAGAGGGATTATCTTTATCCCTGCAGGGAAGGCCCAAGATGCGCTTTGTCGCACAGAGGGTGCAGGGGGTGCAGCATGTACAGGGGATGCAGCCGATGGAGGGGATGAGGCGATGGCGCGGCAAACACAGGGTGAGGCAAACAGATTGGATATCCGCCCGGAGACGCCCGCCGACCATATGGCGGTGGAGGCGCTGACGCGGGAGGCCTTCTGGAACGTGTACCGCCCCGGCTGCGTGGAGCACTACTTGCTGCACCGCTTGCGCGGGTCGCTCGGCTATCTGCCGCATATGCACCTGCTGGCGCTGGAGGGGGAGGCCATCGTGGGCAGCATCGTGTACAGCCGCTCGCGGGTGCAGGGGGCGGAGGGCACCGGGTGGGATACCCTTACCTTCGGCCCGCTGAGCGTGTTGCCCGGCCGCCAGCGGCAGGGCATTGGCAGCGCGCTGGTGCGGCACACGTTGGCCCTGGCCCTCGCGGCGGGCGAGCGCGCGGTGATCATTCTGGGCAGCCCGGCCTACTACGGCCGCTTTGGCTTTGGGCCCGCGGCGCAGTACGGCCTCACCTTGCCCGACGGCAGCAGCTTTGACGCCTTCATGGCGCTGCCGCTGTACCCGGGCGCGCTGGCTGGCGTGCACGGCATCTACCGGGAGGACGCGGCCTTTGAAGGCATCGACGACGCGGCGGTGGAGGCGTATGACCGGGGGTTTGTGCCCAAGGAAAAGCTGAAGCTGCCGGGGCAGCTGTTCCAATAATGTATCGGTGGTAAGCGTAGCAACAGGCATAGCGCAGAAAGTTGAAGCTTTTTGCGGAGGGGTACGGGGAGGCGCTTTTTCTCGAAAAAGCACCTCCCCGCTTCGTAAGACCTATTTCGTTTCTGCGTCCCGTCCTTTACCGCTTGATCAGCACCACGCTCACATCGTTGACATTGGTGCCGGTGGGGCCGGTCATGATGAGGCCGCCTATTTTGTCCAGCGCGTGGTAGGCATCATTATCCTGGAGGACATGGTGGATGTCGATGCCCTGGGCGGCCAGGCGGGCGGCGGTATCCTGATCGCAGTAGCCGCCGGCAGCGTCGGTGGGGCCGTCGGTACCGTCCGAGCCCAGGGAGAACACGGCGGTATCCCTCAGGCCTGCAATGCCCTGGGCGGCGGACAGCGCCAACTCCTGGTTGCGGCCGCCCAGGCCGGTGCCGGTCAGCTTGACCACGGTTTCGCCGCCGGCGATGAAGCACAGGCTCTTTTCGCTGTCCTGATGGTACTGGGCAATGGCGGCCAGGAAGCTGCCCGCCTCCCGCGCCTGGCAGCTGAGGCTGGCGGTCAGGATGAGGGGCTCGTAGCCCAGTGCCTTCGCCTCGTGGGCTGCGGCGGCGCACAGCACCTTCACGCTGCCTGTCACCAGGCTGTGCACATTATCAAGCGCCTTGGGCGTCTCCTGCCGCAGGCAGGCGGCCGCGTCGGGGGACAGGGCCAGCTGGTACTTGTTGGCCACGCGCAGCGCGTCCGCCGAGGTGCTTGCATCGGGCCAGGCCGGCCCGGAGGCAATCATGTCCAGCGGGTCGCCGATGATGTCTGACAGCACCACCGCGTGCACGGTGGCGGGCGCGCACTGCTGGGCAAAGCGCCCGCCCTTCACGGCGGATAGCCGCTTGCGGATGGTGTTCATCTCCACGATGTCCGCGCCGCTTTTGAGCAGCTGCTGGGTGATGCCCTGCAGCTCGGCGGGGTCGATCAGCGGCTGCTCAAACAGGGCGGAGCCGCCGCCGGAGATCAGCAGCAGCACGCTGTCGCGCGCGCTTAGGCCCTGCACCAGGGCAATGGCCTCTCGCGTGGCGGCAAAGCTGCTCTGGTCGGGCACGGGGTGCCCTGCCTCGCGCAGCAACAGCCGGCCCAGCTTGCCCTGCCCGTGCCCATGCTTGGTGATCACGATGCCTGCGTCAATGCGCCGGCCCAGCGCATCGTGGGCGGCCTTTGCCATCTGCCAGGCAGCCTTGCCGATGGCCACCAGCACCAGCCGGCCCTCGGGGTCAAAGCGGACATTGTCCAGCGCCTGCCGCACGGCGGTATCGGGCTGCGCGGCTTTGAGCGCCGCCTGCATGATGCGGTCTGCGTCCTGTCGGATGCTCATGGGGGCCTCCTTGCGGTTGTACGATTTGTGTGTGATACTAAACTCAAACCTTAATGCTTCGATGGGACTTGTTTTTTTCCGCCTGCGCATTGCCTCTTTCGGTCAGCGTAGCGCCGCTACGCCTCCCTCATTCGGCTTCGCACAGCCGAAAAAATCCTGTGTCCATTCTTGCATTAACGTTTTCGTTTAGTATGACATGATTATAGCACAGCCGCAAGGAGCATTCACCCACCATTCCGGTCACTGCCTATCGCAACACGCAAAAAAACCCCGCTGTGCAATCAGTTAGTGCACGGCTGGGTTCATTGGTGGTGAAACTATTTCAACTTTTCCCGCTCCAGCATGGACTTGTCGGTCCACACGACCACCTGCTCGCCCTCCTGGGTGCGGATGAACACCGGCAGGGCGAAGCCGTTTTTGTATTCGGCGGGCACTTTATAGTACTTCTCGCCGTCATGGTGGAAGCGCAGGCTGTCCTGGCTGATGTCGATGGCCAGGCTGCCGGCCTTGGGCTTGCCGTAAACGGGCGGGTAGTAGGCATCGCCCCGGCCGTCCAGGCGGCCCAGCACGCGGTACTCCTTTTGCTTAAATAGGTTGGTAAAGTAGCATACGCCGGTCTTGCTGGTCTTGCGGTAGCCCTTGGGCAAAGTGGTATCGTCCAGCTTGATGCCCTTGGGCTTGGCAAAGTCCTCCCACACGGCCTTGTAGGGCTTGTCGCCCACCACCGTCACGGTGAAGGTGCGGCTGTCGCCCGCCAGCGTGCTGCTGACCTCGGCCTTGTACATGCCCTTCTTCTTGTCGAGCCGGCCGTACACCAGAAACTGGGTGATGCCGCCCTTGTCGGTAAAGGCATACACTGTGTGCTCGTGGCCGGGTATGCGGATGGCGGTGAAGTATTTGTTCACGTTGGCCTTGGCCGCCTTGAGGTACTCAAAGCCCTCGGGCGCGCTGTGCGCCCCGGCGATGGCGGCAGGCTGGACAGGGGCAATCGTTTGGGCGGCTTCGGGGGATGCCTCGGGCGCCGGGTCCTCGGCCGGGGCTTCCTGGGCGGTGGCCTGAGGCGGCGCGGCGGTCACCGGCGGCTGGGCCATGGAAACCGCGGGCAGCAGGAGGATCAGCAGCATCATCAGCGCGCCAGCGCGTTTCAGCAGGTTCATCATGCGTCTCTCCTTTGGCGCCAATGGGCGCGGGGCTTGCGGCCGGTTTGCAGCCCCTCAGATTATATCAAATCGTTAAGAAGATGGCAATAATATTGTAACATTTGTGACAAACTCGTCTTTGTCACAATGCCCTTCGCTTCGTTCCCGGTAGGCTGTGCCTGCCGGAGCCCCATGCTTCGGGATTGCTGTGCTGCAAAAAGCCGCCGTGGCATGCACAGCGGCCTGGTCTAGCTTTCTAAACCGAATTACTGAGCCAGCGCGAAGGGGATGCGGTTGTCCCAGGCGGCCTGCAGGGCGGCCACGATGTTGCCGTGGCTGTCGTTGAGGCTCATGGTGGCGGCGCTGGTCACGTCGGCCAGCATGGCCTTTTCCTCATCGCTCAGGGCGTTGTACTTGGCCTGGTCCTCTTCGTCCTTCTGCTCGGCCTTCAGGGGGCGGCCGTTCTTGGCGGTGTACTTGTTGAACCAGTCTTCCACTTCCTGCACGGTCTTGCCGGCAAACAGCTTTTCAAAGGCGTCCATCTGGGTGGCCCAGGTGCCGGTGCCCATCTTGTAGCCTTCGCCGCGGGCGCGCTTGGTCATCCAGGTGCCCAGCTCCTGCATGTAGTTTTCTTCGGTCTGGGTCATCTCGCTGTCGATCTTGCCGTCATGGTCGCTGTCATAGTTCAGCGCGCTCTGCCCCGGAAAGCCGGAGAAGTGCGGCATGCTGGCGCCGTCGTAGTTGGGGGTGGCCACTTCGATCTGGTCCAGGTGGCTGAAGAGAATCTTGCCTTCCTTGTCAAAGATCACGCTGGCCATCACCTGGTTGAAGCTGTAGACCTGGGCATCCTTGTCATCCTTGCCGGGGCCGATGCGGCCGCTGGACACGACGCCAAAGCCAAAGTACTGATCTGCCTCGGGCACGGGTTGCGGCTCGACGGGTGCGGGTTCCTCGGCGGCCTTTTCGCCCAGGGCGATCTGCACGGCCTCCTTGATGGCGCCGGAGGTGACCGTGGCGCCGGATACGCCGTCCACGTCCGCGCTGCCGGCTTCAACGATCAGGCCCGGCAGCTGCTCCAGCGCAGGGGTGCCGATGCCGACGGTCTCGGCATTTTCCAGGATCTCTACCTTGGTGATCTTGCCGTCTTCCAGTGTAACTTGTACTTTCAGGGGGCCGCCGAAGCCCTTGGCTTCGCCTTCGACCACCTTGGTTTCTGCCATCGCGCCCAGCGCGAACATCATGCACACAATGAGTGCCAGGGAAAGAAGTTTTTTCATACGCACAGACCTCCAAATTTTTGTTACCGGGCAGATTATAGCCTTTCTTGCCCCCGTTGCCAATGCATATCGCAAAATTTTCTGTACGCCGGCACCAATAACCAATGGTGGTGGGTTGGGGTTTACAAATCCACAAGATGTGGTATAGTATTGCTGCTCGACAATTTTTGACCCGTAACGGAGGAACACATCATGGCCTGTGAATTTCATGTAACCAACGGCACTTTGCCGCAGGATGAGCTGAACCTGTACCTGGCCCGCGCCGTGGAGCTGTATGGCCGCGAGCCGCGCCGCATCACCCTGAACCTGGACGGCGAATATGTGGACGTGGATTACGACTTTGGCGCCCAGCCCTTTGAGCGCATCCGCCGCATCACCGGCTATCTGGTGGGCACGCTGGACCGCTTCAACAACGGCAAGCGCGCCGAGGAGAACGACCGCATCAAGCACGGCCTGCAGGCCTCCTGACGCAGCGATGAAGCACGTCATCCTGTTTCATTTCGAATCCTGCCCCTACTGCCAGCAGGCCAAAAAGTGGCTGAAGGAATTGCAGCAGGAGCACCCGGAACTGGCGCGCGTCGAGGTGGAGATGATCGACGAGAAGCTGGAGCCCCAGCGCGTAGCCGACTTTCTCAAGCAGGGGCACGACTATTATTACGTGCCCACCTTCTATGTGGATGGCGTAAAGGCCCATGAGGGCGTGGCCACCAAGCAGATCGTGGAGCGCGTGCTGCGCAGCGCGCTGGACTGACGGTAAACCGCAACATCTCAGAAGGATGCCGCAATGGTCATCCTTCTTTGGTTTTATCGACACAACAGGAGGAGCCCATGAGCATCAACCTGGGGTTGGAGTGGTGGCGGGAGGCCAAGTTTGGCTTGTTCATCCATTGGGGGCTGTACGCGCTGCTGGCCGGGGAATACCGGGGGCAGCGCACGCACAACATTGCCGAGTGGATTATGCACGACCTGCGCATCTCCCCGGCAGAATACGAGCAGCTGGCCGCCCGCTTCAACCCGGCGGATTTTGACGCCGATGCCATCGCTGCCTTGGCCGCCCATGCCGGCATGCGCTATGTGGTGCTCACCGCCAAGCACCACGATGGCTTTGCCATGTATCACTCCCGCGCCAATCCCTACAACGTGGTGGATGCAACGCCCTTTGGGCGCGATGTGGCGCAGGAGCTGCGCCGGGCCTGCGACCGCCACGGCCTGCGGCTGTGCTTTTATTACTCCCAGGCCCAGGATTGGCATCACCCCGGCGGCATCGAGCAGTATGTCAGCGACCCCAACCCGGGCTTTGACGACTACCTGGCCCGCAAGTGCATCCCGCAGCTGGAGGAACTGTTGACCAATTACGGCGACCTGGGGCTCATCTGGTTTGACACGCCCATGAGCATGACACGGGAGCAATCCCGCCTATTGCGTGACCTGGTGAAGCAGCGCCAGCCCCAGTGCCTGGTCAGCGGCCGCATCGGCCACGGTCTGGGCGACTACATGACCACCGGGGATAACTTCATCCCGCTGTTGCCCTATGACGGCCCCTTTGAGGTGCCCGCCACCATCAACCGCACCTGGGGCTACAGCCGCTTTGACACCGATTGGAAGCCAGCCGGGCATCTGCTGCGCGACCTGGTGCGCGTGGTGAGCCGCGGGGGCAACTACCTGCTCAACATCGGGCCGGACGCCCTGGGCCGCGTGCCCGAGGAGAGCGCAGCCAGGCTGCGCGCCATCGGCGAATTTTTAAGCGTCAACGGCGAGAGTATCTACGGCACCCACCCCGTACCCGCCTACCCCTACGACATGGATGGCCTGTACTTCACCGCCCGCCCCGGCCGCCTGTACATCCACTGCTTCACGCCGCGCCGGTCGCTGTACCTCATCAACATGATGAACAGGCCGCTGGCCGCCTCCCTGCTGGCCGATGGCCGGCCGCTCACCCTGCGGGAGCGCCGCACCTGCGAGGGCGTGGACAGCTGGACCATTCTGCTGCCGGACGACCTGCCGCCCCAGCTGGATACGGTCATCTGCGTGGACATCGCCGAGGAGCAGGTGCAGTTTGAACCCATCACGGGGTAGGGGAGACGAGGAGTGTGTGGGGATACGTTGGGCCCTTTCTTGAAAGAAAGGGCCCAAACCCCCAAAGAACTTTAATATGGGGAGAATCGCTTTAGCTGTCTATATGATTGCCTACCGCTACTCAGGCAGCTTGCACACATCCACCCACTGGCCGCCGCTTAGGCGCTGCAGCTCGTCGGGCGTCAGCTTGACCGCGCTGTTGGCGCTGCCGCAGGCGGGGTAGATGTAGTCAAACCGCTTCATGGCTTCATCCAGGTAGATGCGCACGCCCTCCTTCACCAGAAAGGGGCACACGCCGCCCACCGCGTGGCCGGTCTCGGCCTGGGCCTCGTCCGCCGTCAGCATGCGGGCCTTGGTGCCAAAGCGGGCCTTGTACTTGGGGTTGTCGATGCGGGCATCGCCTGCGCACACCACCAGCTGCGCCCCGCCATCCGCCGCGCGGAAGGAAAGCGTCTTGGCGATGCGCGCCTCCTCCACCCCCACGGCCAGCGCCGCCAGCGGCACCGTGGCGCTGGACACGTCAAAGGCCATCGCCCGCTCCCCATACCCCTGGGCTGCCAGATAGGCCTGCACCCGTTCAAACGACATAAGTACCTCCCTGCGGATCAATGCGGTTATTGTACCAGCAGGGAGGTTATTTGTGTAGTTTTGCCTGTTTCCCTTAGGTTTTTTCGGCCCGCAGGGTGAAGCGGGCGCCTGTTTCCTCGACCTGCACGTTGACAAAGCCGACCTTGCGGCACAGCGCCTCAAACCACTGCGCGTCCTGCGCCGCATCCTCATCGTATATGCCATAGCCCGTGTGGATGGGCACGCCGTCCGCGTCGATATCCAGCTCGATCACGAAGGGCCGGGCGGTGATGATCGCCGCATCCCAGATGTGCAGGCTGCCGCCGGGCCGGAGCACCCGCCGGGCCTCGCGCAGCACCTGCTCGTGGTCGCTGCTGGGGATGTACATCATCGTATAAAAGCTGGTCACATGGTCAAAGGAGGCGTCCTCAAAGGAGAGGCTGCGGGCATCCATCACCTGCTTTTCAAAGCCGTCCGGTGCTTCGTCCAGCTCCTCCTGCCGGGTCGATGGCGATGACCTGCGGGCCGTACACGCGGCCGATGATGCCCTCCCCGCCGCCGCCCAGATCCAGGATGCGGCCGGTCAGCTCCCTGCGTAGGGTGATATCGGGCTGTTTCATGCTATACGCTCCTTCTGTCGCTTTATCAGGCTTTCAGCCGGGCGCGAAGGGCATCGCGCAGGTCGGCCAGGTAGGCGGCGAACAGCGCCATCTCCTGCGAGGATTGCGGCTGCGGGGCAGAGGCCATCAGGCGCTCCAGCAGGTCGATATGCGCGTGGGTATCGCAGATGGTGCCCAGATCGTCCTGCAGGGCCTTCAGCTGCGCCGCGTCCAGGGGCTGGCGCTCGCGCAGGAAGGGGATGCTCTCCTGTGCATAGCGCGCTTTTTTGATCTTGAGCCGCAGCGCGTGGGTGCGGGGCAGATCATCCACATCCAGCCGCGCCATGCCCCGGGCGATGTCCTGCATCCAGGCGTCCAGCCGCTTGCGGGCGGCGGCGTTCAGTTTTGTGCCGCGGCCATATTCTCTGCCCCAGCCGTCAATCCAAGCCAGCACGCCGTGCAGCATCTCTTCCACCATAGGGTCGGCAATGCGGGGTAGCGCTGCTACCTGTTCCCTGTGGCGCTCCTTCAAGAGGGCGCCGGTCAGCGCCTTGCCGCCTTGCAGCTCCAGGTGCTCCTTGAGAAATGCGCGCCACTCAATCAGCAGCACATCCAGCTCCCGCAGATACGCCAGGGTGCCCGCCATGGCGCGCAGCGCCGCCTGCACGTTGTCAAGCGCAGGGCCCTTCAGCGCCGGCCTTAAAAAGGACAGCAGCGAGCGCGTCTGCCGCAGGGACACCCGCAGCTGGTGCACCGTGCGCACGCGGCCGGGCTGCTTGATAAAGGCCTTGCGCATATCCAGGATGGCCAGCACACGGTGGATCATGATGTTTTGTAGGGCCTTGACGGTGAAGGGCTCCGCCTTCCTCTTGGCGGGCATGCCCTTGGGCGTCTGCGCGCGGTACAGCCACTGCACCTCTGCCCGCAGGGGGGCGCCGTCCACCCGCGTCAAGCCCGCCATGCCGGCCTTTCTAAAGGCGATGGGCATGCCGGTGAGCAGCTCGCTCCACCCGCTCAGGTGCGGCTCGTGGCCGACCACCAGCGCCGTGGCATCCTGCGGCAGCCCGGCCAGCGCGGCAAACAGCGCCTCCGGCTCGCCGGTGTAGATTTCGGGCAGATACCTGTGCTCTGCCTCTATCTGGAGGGCCTTGGCCAGAATGTCCGCCGTCTGCACGGCTCGCACCGCCGGGCTGGTCAGCAGCACAAACTCCTGCCTGCCTTTCAGGTGCCACTTGAGTGTGGCTGCCGCCTTGACCATTTTCTTTTTACCCCGGGGCGTCAGTTCTCTTGCCCTGTCTGCCTCGGGCGCGCCGCGCTCCACAGCCGGAGCGTGCCGGATCAGCACAATATTCGTCTTTTTCTCCTTTTTTACAGGTCACAAAAAACAAACACTTCTGCTGTTATGATACCCATGTCAGGGCTATCTATGCGCGCCGTTCCCCTGCAAAAACTGCATCACCAGGTTGACCATGGTCTCCTTCTCGCGGGGCTTTGACTCGGCCAGCATGATGATCAGCGCCACCAGCGTGTCGTCGGCGATGCGCTTGCGGCCTTCTGTGAACAGCGCCTCATTTTTGTGCAGGTAGTGCAGGAAGATGGCCGCCGCGATGCGCTTGTTGCCATCGGAAAAGCTATGATCCTTCACAATAAAGTACAGCAGGTTGGCAGCCTTCTCTTCCAGCGTGGGGTAGAGGGGCTGTCCGTCAAAGGTCTGCTCGATGGCCGCCAGCGCGCCCCGGAAGGACTCGTCCTTTTCGTTGCCAAACAGATGGCTTTCCGCCCCAAAGCGCATGCGGTCGATGATGGCGCGGCACTCCTCGTAGCTGAGCGCGTGCATCGCCTCATGGCCGAGGGGTTTGCCCACCCGCTGACGGTCGTAGTCGTCCAGCAGGTCCAGCGCCGCGGTGTAGGCGGAGATCACGTTGAGCACCTGGCTGCTGTTCAGGCGTTCGCCTGCACGCTTCAGCACCTCAACGGTCACCTTGAGCTGATCCAGGCGCCTTTGGTTCAGCGCAAAACCTCTTTGAAGATAATCTGACAGTATCTTGTTTGCCCAGCGCCTGAACTCAACACCTCTGGCAGATTTCACCCGATATCCAACGGACAGCACCATGTCCAAACTATAGTGCTCTATCATGCGGTTGACGCGTCTTTGCCCCTCCTGTTGAACTGTCGCAAATTTTGCGACAGTTGCCGCGTCGCGCAGCTCTTCCTGTAGAGCATTATTGACATGTTTGCCGATTGTCTTGATATCGCGGTCAAACAGGTCGCTTAACTGCTGGCGATTCAGCCATAGCTCTGTGCCGTCAAAACGAACATCCAAATGCACGACCCCGTCTGCGGATTCGTAGAGGATGACCTCATTGCTCTTTGTCATATGTCTTTCCCTCCCCCCAGCGGCACGCGCAGCAAAATCTCATAGTCCTCCTCGCCCCTGACCCAGGAGAGGGCGAGCGCCCGGGCTGTTCCCGCAAATGGCGAAAAGGCATCGCTCAGCCGGCGCAGCGCGGGGGCGTCCACCTCGCCCGGGCCTGTATACAGCGACACATGGGGCGTGTACAGCCCGTTTGCCAGGCTGGTCCAGCGGTCGGCGTGGCTGTCAAAGCGCCGGTGAAAGGCCCGGTAATGCTGCCGCAGCCCGCCTTCATAGGCGGGAAAACAGGCGGCCACGGTGGGCGTCAGCAGGCCGGTCTCTTCAAAGCACAGGGGAAAGGGGGATATCTCCCTGGCGAAGGACAGCATATAATCGGCCAGCGCGCCCTCCTCCACCTGCAGGTAGCAGCCCAGCGTGATGTGGGGGTGAAAGGCGGTACACAAAAAGGCGCGGCCCGACACCGCGCGGGCAAGCGCCTCCAGGCGGGCGGTGCTTTCGGGGTCTGTTTCCCACAGCACGCACAGGTCTTTTGTCATGCGCCTTCCTTGCCGCCCTTGAGCAGCAGGTCATGCCGCAGGTCCCACAGCTTTTGCGACAGGTCCACCTTGGGGGGCTCGGGGTTGACGGGGCGCAGCTGCTCCTCCCAGATGTGCCTCTCCTGCCGGGCGCGGTAATCGCTGATTTCGTGCACGCTCAGGCTGGGGCCGGCGTAGCGCCCGCCGCGCCAGAAGGGCTGCAGCATCTTTTGCAGCCGGTAGCCGGTCATGGTGGTGCGCTTCCAGGTGTGCTTGGGGTCAAACAGCGTCAGCGGCTGCACTTCGTCAATCACCTCGTCCGCCAGGGTGATCAGGTCGGCAAAGGCCATGCCCTGGTCGTCGTACACGCGGTACAGCTCCTTTTTGCCGGGCACGGTCACCTTTTCCGGGTTGTCGGAAAACTTCATTTTGGGCGTCAGCACGCCGTGCTCCTCCAGCGCGCTCATCTTGTACACGCCGCCCAGCGCCGGGGTCTCCCCGCCGGTAATCAGCTTGGTGCCCACGCCCCACAGGTCGATGCGCGCGCCCTGCAGCTTCAGGTCGCGGATCAGGTACTCATCCAGGTCGTTGCTGGC
>JAAZBU010000148.1 GCA_012513645.1 Clostridiales bacterium
AGGGCGAGTTGAAGATGACCATTCTGGGCCCCACCCGCAGCAGCACGCAGGTGGAAGTATCCCTGACGGACGCCCGCACGCTGGGCCTCAAAACCCCGGTACGCGAGAGCGGCGACATCGCCGGTTCTGCCGCCTGCAAGCTGGTTGGCCCCGCCGGTGAGGTGGAGCTCAAGGAAGGCGTCATCGCTGCCAAGCGCCACATCCACATGCATCCGGATGATGCCGCCCGCTTTGGCGTGCAGGACAAGCAGGTGGTCGGTGTGCGCATCACCACCGACGGCCGCTCCCTGGTGTTTGATGACACCGTGGTGCGCGTCAACCCCACCTACGCCCTGGCGATGCACATCGACACCGATGAGAGCAACGCCGCAGCCGCCGCCGGCGAGATATACGGCGAGCTGGTGAAGTAAGCCGATCCACCGCATCCCAAGGCCGTCCCATCCGGGGCGGTCTTTTGTCTGTCCCTTTTTCAAACATGTTTCCCCACCCCTTGCCCCGCTCGCTGCCTTTGCCTATAATGGGGGAACCGAAATACGGGCTTCGCCCTGCAAGGAGCACGGAAGATTGCCTAACTTCAATTTGAGCGACGAGGTCTTCACCCGCGCGGCACAGCAGTTTCCCACCCCCTTCTTCCTTTACGACGAACAGGGCATCCGCCAGGCGGCCCATGGCCTGCAGGAGGCATTCAGCTGGAACCCCCGGTTCAAGGAGTTTTTCGCCGTCAAGGCACAGCCCAACCCCCACATCCTCAAACTATTGCTGGATGAAGGCTGCGGGCTGGACTGCTCCTCCATGACGGAGCTGATGATGGCCGAGCGCCTGGGCGTGCGGGGGGCGGACCTGATGTTCAGCGCCAACGCCATGCCGCCTGAGGAGTTTGCCTACGCGCGCAAACTGGGCGCCACCATTAACCTGGATGACATCAGCGACATAGAGACGCTGCGCCAGCACGGCGGCATCCCGGATACCATCTGCATGCGCTACAACCCGGGCGGGCTGTTCGGCGACGGCAACGCCATCATGGGCAGCCCCAAGGACAGCAAATTCGGCTGGATGCGCGAACAGCTCAGCGAAGGCCTGCTGCGCCTGAAGGAGTTGGGCGTCAAGCGATTCGGCCTGCATGCCTTCCTGGCCAGCAACATGCTGGGTGAGGTGTACTATCCACTGCTGGCCAAGCTGCTGTTTGAGACCGGCAAGGAGCTGACCGACGAAACCGGCCTGCCGCTGGACTTCATCAACCTGTCGGGCGGCATCGGCATCCCCTACAAGCCGGAGGACAAGGCAGCGGATATCGCCCTCATCGGCCAGCGCGTGCAGGAAGACTATGAGGAATCCTTCGGCGACAGCGAGCTATCCAACGTGGCTGTCAATACCGAGCTGGGCCGCTACATCACCGGCCCCTACGGCTGGCTGGTGACCCGCGCCATGCACGAAAAACGCATTCATAAGCACTACATCGGGGTGGACGCCTGCGCGGTCAACCTCATTCGCCCGGCTATGTACGGCGCGTACCACCACATCCACATCGCGGGCAAGCGCGATGACCCGGCGGTGGAAACCTATGACATCACCGGCGCCCTGTGCGAAAACAACGACAAGTTTGCCATCGACCGCCGCCTGCCCGCCATCGAGCTGGATGACATACTGGTCATCCACGATGCGGGCGCCCACGGTGCGGCCATGGGCTA
>JAAZBU010000149.1 GCA_012513645.1 Clostridiales bacterium
GAATTGTCTAGATCCTCTCCGCGAAGACGAGTCCCTGCGCTTGCAAGGCTTTGCTTGGCTTAAGTGTGCGCAGATGCGGCGACGCCCGGAAACGCCGCAGCGTTTCAGTCGCCGCCCCTCGTACCCCCGTACCCCAAACCCCAGGGGGGGCACGCGGGGGGGACAAAGTCCCCGCCCGCGACGAATCTCCCCCTTTACAAATCCGCATACTCTGATATAATAAGAAGAACATTGCGAGGATGGGGACGGCCCTGCGGGCCCGTTCGAAGCGAGCCGGGGATTGGTGCAAGCCCGGCGAACGGACGCAAGGCGGATCACCCCGGAGCATCCCGTGCAGCGGTTGCAAGGCGGGACGGGCGCTCCCGATACAGGGCGTGCAAGCGGGCGCGTCAGCGCCAATTTGGGTGGTACCACGGGTTCCCCGTCCCAAGCGGACGGCGGAACCTTTATTTTTTCCGGCAAGGAGGAGAACGGAATGTTTGACAAGGTGGACAGCTCCCTGGACTTCCTCAGCCGCGAGCGCAAGGTCGCGGCCTGGTGGAAGGAGCGGGAGATCTTCAAGAAATCCGTGGCCCTGCGGCAGGACGCGCCCTGCTATACCTTTTACGACGGGCCGCCCACGGCCAACGGCGCGCCCCACATCGGCCACGTGCTCACGCGGGCCATCAAGGACCTCATCCCCCGCTACCGCAGCATGAAGGGGTACAACGTGCTGCGCAAGGCGGGCTGGGATACCCACGGCCTGCCCGTGGAGCTGGAGGTGGAAAAGCAGCTGGGCCTGGACGGCAAGCAGCAGATCGAGGCCTACGGCATGGAGCCCTTCATCAAGGCCTGCAAGCAGAGCGTGTGGAAGTACCTGAATGAATGGCAGGATATGTCTGAGCGCGTGGCCTATTGGCTGGACATGGAGCACCCCTATGTTACCTACCACGACAGCTACATCGAATCCGTGTGGTGGAGCCTCAAGCAGATTGCCGACAAGGGCCTGCTGTACCGAGGGCACAAGGTGGTGCCCTATTGCCCGCGCTGCGGCACGGCGCTCAGCAGCCACGAGGTGGCCCAGGGCTACAAGGAGGTCAGCGACGAGTCGGCCTTTGTGCGCTTCCGCGTGAAGGATAAGGACAATACCTACCTGCTGGCGTGGACCACCACGCCCTGGACGCTGCCCAGCAACGTGGCCCTGTGCGTCAACGAGAAGGAGGACTACCTGTGGTTCCGCCTGGACGGCGATACCTGCGTGATGGCCAAGGCGCTGGTCAATCAGGTGTTTGACGAGGAAACACAGGCCCGCATCGAGCCGCTTGATACCGTGAAGGGCAGCGCGCTGGTCGGCACCGGCTTCGAGCCGCTGTACAACTTTGCCAACCCCAAGGAGAAGGCCTGGTATGTGGTGGCCGATCCCTATGTCACGCTGACCGACGGCACGGGCATCGTGCACATAGCCCCCGCCTTTGGTGAGGATGACGCCCGCATCGGCCGGGAGAACGAGCTGCCCTTCGTGCAGCTGGTGGACCCCAAGGGCGAATTTGTGGAGGGCACGCCCTGGGCGGGCCAGTTTGTCAAGCAGGCGGACCCCATGATCCTGGAGGACCTGCATAACCGCGGCCTGCTGCTCAAAAAGGAGGACTACACGCACAACTACCCCCACTGCTGGCGCTGCGATACGCCGCTGCTGTACTACGCGCGCGGCGGTTGGTTTATCCGCATGACGGCGGTGAAGGACAGCCTGGTCAAAAACAACCGCTCCATCCGCTGGTACCCTGAGAACATCAAGGAAGGCCGCATGGGCAACTTTGTGGAGAACGTGATGGACTGGGCGCTGTCGCGCGAGCGGTACTGGGGCACGCCCCTGCCCGTGTGGATGTGCGAGGATGGGCACATGCACGTGGCCGGCTCCCGCCAGGAGCTGGAGGAGATGGCCGCCGAGCCCTTCGACCTGCCCGAGCTGCACCGCCCGTGGATCGACCAGGTGGTGCTCACCTGCCCCGAGTGCGCCAAGCCCATGCACCGCCAGCCCGAGGTGATCGACTGCTGGTACGATTCGGGCGCCATGCCCTTTGCCCAGTGGCACTACCCCTTTGAAAACAAGGAGAAGTTTGAGGCCACCTTCCCCGCCCAGTTCATCAGCGAGGCCATCGACCAGACGCGCGGGTGGTTCTACTCGCTGCTGGCTATCAGCACGCTGGTGTTTGATCAATCCAGCTACGAAAGCTGCCTGGTGCTGGGCCATGTGCAGGACAAGGACGGGCACAAGATGTCCAAGCACCTGGGCAATGTGGTGGACCCGTGGACCATCCTGGACAATCAGGGGGCCGACGCCGTGCGCTGGTACTTCTATACCGCGGGCGCGCCCTGGCTGCCCAGCCGCTTCAGCGAGGATGCGGTGAGCGAGGGCCAGCGCAAATTCATGAGCACGCTGTGGAACACCTACGCCTTCTATATCCTCTATGCCGATATCGACCGCTTCAACCCGGCTGAGCACCCCATCGACCAGGTGGAGCTCACGCTGATGGACCGCTGGATCCTCAGCCGCCTCAACTCCGTTATCAAGCTGGTCAACGAGGGCCTGCCCGAGATGCGCATCCCCGAGAGCGCGGGCGCCATCCAGGGCCTGGTGGACGACCTGAGCAACTGGTACGTGCGCCGCGGCCGCAGCCGCTTCTGGGGCAAGGGCATGGCGGGGGACAAGGAGGCGGCGTTCGTCACCCTGTACACGGTGCTGGAGGCTGTCAGCCGCCTGATCGCGCCGTTTACCCCCTTCCTGGCCGAGAGCATCTACCAGAACCTGGTGCGCTCGGTCAACCCGGATGCGCCCGAATCCGTGCACCTGTGCAGCTATCCCCTGGCGGGCGAGCACCGCATCGATACGGACATGGAGCGCCAGATGGACGAGCTGCTGCGCGTGGTCACGCTGGGGCGCGCCTGCCGCAACCTGGCCAACATGAAGGTGCGCCAGCCGGCCAACGCCCTGTATGTCAAGGGCGCGCAGTTTGACGCCCCCTATGGCGAGCTGGCCCGGGACGAGCTGAATGCCAAGCAGATCGTGTTTACCGAGGATGCCAGCGCCTTCACCAGCTACCTGCTGAAGCCGCAGCTGCGCACTTTGGGCCCGCGCTACGGCAAGCTGCTGGGCAAGATCACCGCCGCCCTCAAGGAAGTGGATGGCGTGGCCGCCGTGCAGGGCTTTGACCGCGGGGAGGCGCTGCGCCTCGTCGTGGAGGGCACCGAGGTGGTGCTGGACAAGGATGATGTGCTCATCGAATCCGTACAGAAGGAAGGCCTGGCCACGCTGGAGGAGCGGGGCGTCACCGCGGCGCTGGACACCGTGCTGACCCCCGAGTTGGTGGAGGAAGGCTTTGCCCGCGAGGTGATCAGCAAGCTGCAAACCATGCGCAAGGACGCCGGCTTTGAGGTGACCGACCGCGTGCATGTGACCTATCAGGCCACCCCCGCCGTCAGCCGGGCGCTGGCAGCCTGGGATAGCATGGTGCGCGATGTGGTGCTGGCCCTGTCCCTCACCCAGGGCGAGGCCCCCCAGGGGGCCTACACCCAAAGCTGGGACATCAACGGGGAGGAGACGCAACTGAGCGTGATGCGGGCTTAATCCCCCAATCTTAACAAAAGATTATCCCCGGCACTCTGACAGGGCGCCGGGGATATTGCGGTTTATGATGCCGCGAGATCAGTCATCATCATCGTCGTCGTCATCGTAGGTGCGGTGCGCTGGCGTCCTGCGGCGATCGTCGTCATCATCGTCGTCATCGTCATCATCATCATCGTCGTCATCATCATCGTCGTCGTAACGATCGTCATCGTCATCGTCATCGTCGTCGTCATCATCGTAACGATCGTCGTCATCATACCAACTGTCGTCATCGTCATCCAGCTGCATATCATCGCGGTAGTCCCTGGCCAGCACGGCGCTGGCCCGGGCGGGGGCTTCCACATACAGCACGGCGCCGGTCTGGGCATCCACATACACCTCATGCTTCATGTTGTCGCGGATGATCTCAATCTCGTAGCGCAGCTGGCCGTCATCCATCTCATAGTCCACGTCCACAATCAGGCCCCCGGGCACCTGGGCAAGCGCTGCCTGCATGGCGGGCACCAGCTTCACCTGCTGTGCGCCGGGTGCGCCATTTTTGATGTCCAGGCCGAGCAGATCGCCGGTGCGGGCGTTCAGCCGGGCGCGGTACAGCACGTTGTCATCCATCATGCTGAAGGTCACCAGGTGGTGATACTTGCCATCGTCCTTTTCTACAAAGGCGTTGGCGACCTGTGCCTGAGGGTAGATGCCCGTGATCAGGGCGCTGGCTTCCTCCGGGTTGAGCACCACCTTGTCGGCGCCGCGCTTGCCCTGGGAGCGGGAGGCCACCTCGCGCACCGACAGGGGATTCTTGTTGAGCGTCACCTCATACTTAACCTTGGACACCTTGTCTTCATAGATGAACTCGTAGTGGGTGTCATCCTCGCCGGTGGAGGTCAGCACGGCGGTCATGGGCACCTGCTGCTTGGCCAGCTGTTCGGCCTGGGGGTTGGTGTCGGCCAGCGCTGTCGAGGACAGCAGCATGGTCAGCGTCATCAAAAGGGCCAGATACTTTTTCATGATGTTCTCTCCTTTATCTTGGGTTGATCGGGTTGCTTCTCCTCGGGGTTGATTGCATGATACCCTGCCCCTGTCACATCGCCAAACAAATGGGCATCCTTCTCACAATTTCCTCACAACTCGCCCAACGCAGAACCCCCGGCGGCTGCCGGGGGCTCAGTTGATCAGTCGTCATCATCGTCATCGTCGTCGTCGTCATCATGGTCATCATCGTCGTCGTCATCGTCATCATCCCGTCTGGCCGGCGGCTGCACCGGCCTGGCGGGCCGGGCGGTGGGGCCAGGGCGCGGCGTATCGGCCGGCGCGGGGGGCGGTGTATCGGGCGGCGCGGGGGGCGGCGTGATCTCGGGCGCCGCGGGCTGGATGATCTGTTCGGGGTTTTCCTGCTCGGCCAGGATGTCGCCGCTGGCGGCGTCTATCTGCAGGAGCAGGCTGCCCTTGTGCCGCCAGAAGGTGAGCAGTTACACATAGCGCCCGTCTTGCCGGGTGAAGGTGAGGTCGGCCAGGGCATCGCTGCCCGCATGGGCGGCGCCAATCTCTATGGCCTGGGCGAGGGAAAGCAGCCCCTCCTCCTCCGGCGCGGCCTGCTTCATGCGATAGTTCATCAGGTCGCCTGTCTGTGCATCAAACTGCATGGCGTAGAACATTCCCTGCTCCGGCTGGGTGAAGATGGCCAGGTAATAATACAGCCCGGCTGCCTGCTGCCGGTACAGGCCGTACAGCTGTGCACCGGGATACGTGGCATGGATTGCGGCCTGGATCTCCTCCTGGGGCAACGTGGCGTGGGCGGCGCCCTTCAGTTTGAGCGCCGTCATCTGCACCTCCTGCATGGTCAACAGCTTGTCCAGCACCCGCACCTCGTAGCTGATGTTGCGCAGCGCATCCTCAAAGTGGAAGATGGACACATCCTCGCCCTCCGCCCATGTGCACAGGGGAAGGGCGGACGCCGGTACATAGCTGACGGCCAGGCGCCATGCCTCTGCCGATGGCGCCTCTGCCCGGGCGGGCAGCGCGGAACATACCATCAGCAGCGCCAGCATCAGCGCGCGCAGCCTGTATCCGCTCATGCCGGCCCCTCCTTGCTGTCGAGGGGAAAACAGATGGTGAAGCAGCTGCCCTCCCTCTCGGTGCTGTCCACATGGATGCTGCCGCCATAGCGGTTGACAATGCCCGCCACGATGGACAGGCCCAGGCCGGTGCCCGGGGCTGTGCTGCTGTGGGCATCCTCCGCCCGGTAAAATTTCTCAAAGATGCGCGGCAGGTGCTCAGCTGAAATGCCGATGCCGTTGTCGCGCACCGACAGCTCGCGGCCGGCCATGGCCACCTGCACATAGCCGCCCTGCCTGCCGTAGTGCACGGCGTTGGCCATCAGGTTGCGCAGCAGATCCCACATGTCCTGCTCCCGCGCGTGAAGGCGCAAGCTGCCCTCCAGGTGGATCATGATCCCCCGCTCGCTGCACTGGGGTTGCAAGGACTGGCGAACCTCCTCGGCTGTGTGGCGCAGGTACACCATCGTGCGGTCTTCCTCCTGCTGCGGCGCGTCCTTTTGCAGCAGCAGGATGTTCTCGATCACGGCCATCATGCGTGTGGCATCCTGCAAAATATAGCCCAGGTAGGCTCGGCGCTTTTCGGGCGTCAAGTTTTCCTCCTCGTCCAGCATCTGCGCAAAGCCCAGAATGCTGGTCAGCGGGCTCTTGAGCTCGTGGGAGGTGTTGTCCACAAAGTCGCGCTGCATGTCCAGCGTGCGGCGCACCAGGCTCAGGTCGTGGCGCAGCCGGTCTATCAGACGACCAATGACCTCCAGCGTCTGGCGCAGCTCGGGGTAATACTCGGCCGGGTCAATCTGCTCCCGCTCCACCGTGCCCTCCAGCAGGCCGCGCACCTGCTCCAGCTGGCTGATCAGCCGGCCGGTCACCGGCTGCAGGATGCGGTTGAGGCTCAGGTACACCAGCGCGAACAGCAGCACAAGGCCGGGCGCCACGAACTTCATCACCTCGCGGATCTCGGTATCCTGGTTGCTCAGGTGCAGCAGCATCTGCCCGTCGCCCAATTCCGCCGCGGCATACAGGGTGGGGCTGAGCAGGCCGGTCTGCCAGCTGACGGCATCACCGATGCCCGTGCGAAGGGCGCTGCGCGCGGCGGGCTGCCCCAGCAGCCGGGCACCATCCTCGTAGTTGCCCTCGCTGTCGGCCAGTACCACGCCATTGGGCAGCAAAAAGGTGACCCGCAGCGACGGCGCGCTGGAGGCGATGCTTAATGACAGGTCGTGCAGGTTGCGGCTTGCCTCGCCCGTCCAGCCCCGCGCCGTGTTGAGGATGGCCAGCAAGTTGCCGCGGTCCACCTCCACATCTTGGCGCAGCACCGCCGCCACAAACAGCACCACAAAGGCCATCACCAGCAGCGTGCCCATCAGCGCTGCCTTGCGCAGCTGCTTCCTCATGCGGGGGTGATCAGGCGGTAGCCGCTGCCGTGCACGGTCTCTATCAGGCGCGGGCTGGCCGCGTCGTCGCCCAGCTTGCGGCGCAGCGAGCGGATGTGATAGTCCACCGTGCGCGAGGCGTCGGTCTCGCTTTCGTAGCCCCACACGTCCTTGAGCAGCTGGCCTGCCCGCGCGGCCATATAGTGCAGCAGCTCAAACTCCTGCTGCGTCAGCGCTACCGGGCGGCCCAGGTAGGTCACGCCGCGGTTGTTCGGCTCCAGCGCCAGGGCGCCCAAGTCCATCCGGGTGGCGGCGGGCACCACGCGGCGCAGCGCGGCATTGATGCGGCTCTTGAGCTTGCGGATGCTGAAGGGCTTGGTGATGTAATCCTCCGCGCCCAGGTCCAGCCCGCGCACCTTGTCCGCCTCGGTGGAGCGTGCCGACAGGATAATCACCGGCACCCGGCGGGTGTCCAGGTCCTGCTTCCAGCGGGTCAGCACGTCAAAGCCGCTCTTGCCGCGCAGCATCAGATCCAGCAGCAGCAGATCGGGCGCCTCGTGCTGCCTGCGGGCCTTGTCCAGCGAATCCACATCCTCAAACCGCCGGCTCTCATGCCCCATGGAGGCAATGATGTCCACGATCAGTATGCCGATGCGCTCCTCATCCTCCACCGTCCAGATGACCGCCATACGCTCCTCCCTTCGCCTTGCTTTTGATGCAGCATCATTCCAAATTCAAACCTTCATGCTTTGGTAAGAATTGTCCTTTCTGCCTGCGCCTTACCTCACTCGGTCAGGGTAGCGTCGCTACGCTCCCCTCATTCGGCTTCACGCGGCCGAAATTCCTGTGCCCATCCTTGCACGAACGTTTGAGGTTAGTATAACCTCTTCAAGCGTCAGGCATGGCCAGCATTTGCCGGTTCTTACAATTTCCTTACATGCCGGGTGGCCGGGCAATGACATACGCTATGCTCGCAATCCTGTGCGCGGATTATCTGCGCACCACAATTCTGCATGCGGGTTCAATCGCAGTATAGCCCAAACCCGTTGGCGTGCAAACAGCCTCCTGCTTGAAGATATATTGCTGTTGATGAAATGATGTTGAGTTACGATACATCGGTAACACGAAGGGATAGAAAAACAGAGAGACTTTGGTAGAATCATTCTGCACGAAAAAACACTGCCAAAGGAGCCTCTCTGCATGGATGATTCTACACACGATGCCC
>JAAZBU010000150.1 GCA_012513645.1 Clostridiales bacterium
CAGCTGGGCATTCTCCAGGTACGTCTGCGCGATGAAGCGGCTGCGCAGCGGGTCGCCGGGCATCAGCACGGTGCGGGCGAAGTCGCCCTTCTTGGCGTTATTATGCAGGGTGGGTATGCTCATGTTGTTTTCTCCCGTCAGGTTAGATTCTGGCGAAGTAGTCGATCATCGCTTCGCCGGCGATGCTCTTGACCTGCTGCTCACTGTAGCCGCGGCGGCGCATCACATCCAGCAACGCCGGGAAATCCGCCGGGTTGTCCAGCCCCTCGGGCTTGGAGGTGATGCCGTCAAAGTCGCTGCCAAAGCCAATCTTGCCCTCGCCGCCCATGGCCAGCATGTGGTCGAAGTGGTCGACCAGCGTATCCATGGTGCTGGGGCCGTCGGCCAAAAAGGCGGGGTAGAAGTTGAGGGCCACAAAGCCGCCCGCGCGGAACACGGCCTTGAGCTGCTCGTCCGTCAGGTTGCGGGTGTGGTCCTTCAGCGCCCGGCAGCAGCTGTGGCTGGCCATGGGCGGCACGTCGGTCTTGGTGAGGATGTCGTTGACGCCGGCCTCGTTGAGGTGGGAGATGTCCACCGCGATCTTCAGGCGCTGCATCTCCCGCACGGCCTCCAGGCCGAAGGGCTTGAGGCCATCGGTGGCGTTGATGCAGTGGGGGGTGGCCAGGGCGTTTTCGTGGTTCCAGGTGATGGCGGCCATGCGTACGCCCAGGTCGCGGTAGCGCTGGATGACGTGCAGCCCGCGCTCAAACACCTCGCAGCCCTCGATGGACAGCATCACCTTCACCTGGCCGTCCACGGCCTCGGACGGGTCCATGGCCTGCACCCATCCCTGGGCTTTCAGGCCCTCAAAGGCGGCCAGCATCTTGTTAAACAGGGCCTCGGTCTCCTCGATGGGGGCCTTGGGGCCCACGTACATGGCCATCACCTGCAGGGCCACGCCGCCTGCAATCAGGCGCTCCATGGTGACGTCGTTGGCGCTGCCGGGGGTGTTGACCAGGTTGTACAGGGTATCGCAGTGGGCGTCGCAGATTCTCATGCCGTCATGCTCCTTATGATCATGGATGCGCCTTGAAAAAGGCGATCGGTTTTATGCCACGGGGCGGGCAGGGCCGGTTGGCGCCATCGCGGCGCAGCAGGGGAACACACAAACAGGCGCATGCCATGGGGCGGCCTGTTAAGAACTGAATGGGAAAGCGGCAAGCCGCTGATGAATGTTTAGATGATTGCTTAGATGGTGAAGGGCTTCAGGTCGCCCAGCAGGTCGTCGCACTCCTCGGCATATACTTCCAGCGAGATGGGCTTGCTGAGGTCCAGCGAGAAGATGCCCAGAATGGACTTGGCGTCCACCACGTGGCGGCCGGCGCGCAGGTCCATCTCGTAGGGGTAGCGGCTGACAACGTTGACAAAGGCCTTGACTTCCTCGGCGAAGCTGAGCTTGATCGGAATGGATTTCATAGGGGTGCCTCCTTATTTGTGCTGAACGTATTATAGCTTGTCGGCCCGGGCAATACAAGGCGATGCGCGGCCCAACAGGGAAAATACATGCCTGCCGGGCATGGGGATATGGTCTGTCCTGATTGAATGAAGTGGGTGCGCCGCGCGGCTTATCCCTCGGCCAGCTCGGCCTCCAGCCGCACGCACTTGCCCATTACCTTCAGGTCGGCGATGTTGACGATCTCGCTTTCAAACTCGCGGTCGTACTTTTGCAGCATGGCCTGAAAGCGGGGCAGCAGCTTGATCTGGCGCAGCATCTTGCCCTGGGGCGTCTCGATGAGCATCATGGCGCCGTCCTGAGGCGCGGAGGCGGGCACCACCAGCACCAGGTCGCCCCGGTGCACGCGGAAGCCCCGCATGTCGTCATCCGGCGCTTTGAAGTAGTACACCTTGTCCTTGGGCGCGCCCTCGACCTTGCCGTCGGTGACGGGCAGCAGGCGGCTGCCCACCTCCTTCATCACGGCGTTGTAGATGGGCACGTGCTGCAAGACACCGCTGAGGGCGTCCAGCCAGATGGAGCCGGTGATGTTGGTATCCGCCGCCTTGCCGTCCGGCTTGGCCGCAGCGGCCTTTTCCACGGCCCGGGCGGCCTGGGGCAGGGCGCTTTGCAGGTCCACCGTGGCCGCGATGTCATCCAGCGTGAAGCTGCTCTCCTCGGGCGC
>JAAZBU010000151.1 GCA_012513645.1 Clostridiales bacterium
ACCAGTGTAACCGCTGCAATCTTCTCTTCCCGGGTGAACTTGCTCTTGCGTGGCATATGATTCAACTCCTCTGTGTTTGAATTCTACCACACTAATGACTTGTCCGCTTTCATGGGGCCAGGGCATATCCTCGCATTTCCTCATTCGTTTTGTATCCTATTCTACCACGCGCGCAGCTTGCCCGCTACGCCGGACGCATGGCCGAGGAGGGGCATATAGTACAATGGAAAGGCAATGCATAGCACTATCAAAACTTAATAATTTCGTAACAACTATTTACATATCCGTCATAATGTGATATTCTGTGGCCGCAATCAAAAGAAACGGCGGTGGCAAATGATGCGGTCTAACAGGAAACTTCGGATGATGCTGGCCTTGCTGTGTGCAGCTTTGTTGCTGCCCGCGCTGGCGCAGGCCTCCTATGGCATCCTGCGGCCGGATACCCAGGGGCCCCAGGTGCAGGCCATGCAGCAGGCGCTGGGCTCGCTGGGCTTTTCGCTAAGCGCAGACGGCAAGTACGGCCCGATGACGGTGACCGCCGTGACGGCGTTTCAGCGCCAGCAGCAGCTCAAGGAGGACGGCATCGCAGGCGGTCAGACGCTGGGGCGGCTGTATCAGCTGGCTCCCTCCTTTGCGCCGGGGGCCGCCGCAGCACCCCAGGCACCGGCTGTGCCTGCCCAGCCCGCGGCGCCCGCCCAGGGGGATACCATACAGCCCCAGCTGGGCGCGCGGCTGGAGGTGGGCAGCAACGGCCCGCAGGTGGCCCTTTTGCAGGCCGCCCTGGCCAGCAAGGGCTATCAGAGCGGCCGCGGCGATGGCGTGTTTGACGGCGGCACGCGCAATGCCGTCATCGCCTTTCAGCGCGCCAACGGGCTGAGCGCCGACGGCATCGCCGGCAGCCAGACGCTGGGCCGCCTGTACGGCTCGGCCGCCCGGCCCGCGGCACCTGCCCAGCCCCAGGCCCCCAGCGGCCTGGCCGCAGGCAGCGCTTTGGTGGCCACCGGCAACACTGGCGGCCTGCGCTACCGCAGCACGGCCTCCTCGGCCAATGGCAACAACGTGATGGGCACTTTGCCCAACGGCGTGACGGTAGAGGTGCTGGAGCGCGGCGGCGAGTGGACGCGCATGCGCTACCGGGGCAGCACCGGCTATGTGATGAGCCGCTACCTGGCCTTTGCCGAGGGAACGCCGGTCACCGGCGCGCCCGCAGTGCCCGCTGTGCCGGCGGATACAGCGCCCGCCCCCAGCCCGGTGCCCGCGCCGGGAGCAGGCCAGGTGGCCATTTCGGGCAGCGCGGTGGTGGCTACCGCCAACGGCGGCAGCCTGCGCTTCCGCGCCAGCGCCGGCACCGCCGGCAACAACGTGCTGGCCAGCATCCCCAACGGCACCTCGCTGCAGGTCATCGCCCGCATGGGCGACTGGACACGCTGCATCTTCAATGGCCAGGAGGGCTATGTGATGAGCAGCCACCTGCGCTTTGCCGATCAGGCCGCCCCGCAGCCGCCCGCCGGCGGCGGGCAAACCCCGGCGCAGCCCGATGTGGCCTTTATCCGCATCCTGCGCCCGGGCGACAGCGGCGCGGATGTCAGCCGCCTGCAAGCCCTGCTGAGCAGCCTGCAATACGCCGCCCAGGCCACAGGCACCTATGACGCCGCCACCGAGGGCGCCGTGCGCGCCTTCCAGATGAACAACGCCCTCAAGGCGGATGGCCGCTTCGGCCCGCAGACGGCAGGCGTGCTGCTGTCCGGCTCCGCCCGCCCGGCGCCCGATCCCGCCGATGATACCCCCACCACCGTGACGCCCGGCGGCGAGGCCACGCCGCCCGCCATCGACCCCTCTGTGGGCAAGATCGGCGGCCCGTCCGCCTCCTCGGTCAAGCTGCTCCACTGGTACACCCAGGTCAAGCCCCAGCTGTCCGGTGGCAAGGTGTTCCGCGTGTACCACCCGGGCAGCGGCATCAGCTTCAACCTGCGCCACTACTCCGCCGGGCGGCACGCCGATGCCGAGCCCGCCACCATGCAGGACACCCAGCTGCTCAACGCGGCCTTCGGCCCGGCCGCCTGGACGCCGCGCGCCGTGTACGTCAACCTGCCCGACGGCAGTTGGACGCTGGCCACCATGCACAACTTCCCGCACCTCAGCGGCGCTGTCAGCGGCAACGGCTTCAACGGCCACCTGTGCGTCCACTTCCTGCGCGATCTGGACGAAACCAAGCGCACCGACCCGAACTACGGCATGTTCAACCAGGAGCGCATCCGCGCCACCTGGAAGAGCATGACGGGGGAAGAGGTGAAGTAGATTAGATGTGGAAATTCGGAATTCGGAATGCGGAATTCGGAATAAATGAAGTTAGGCCAAGCATATAGCCAAGGCTAATTACCATAACAGGAGCCGGCCATGCGCATGTCGCAAGGCCGGCTCCTTGATGTTACCCATCCATTCCTAATTCCTAATTCCGAATTCCGAATTCAGATTCCCGCATTCCGAATTTCCTTTCCTACACCACCCCCTGCGCCATCATGGCCTCGGCCACCTTGGCAAAGCCGGCCACATTGGCGCCCAGGGCGTAGTTGCCGGGCTGGCCGCAGTCCGCCGCTGCCCGGTCGATGGCGCGGAAGATGCAGTGCATGATGTCCCGCAGCCTGTCGTCCACCTGATCAAAGGCCCAGCACAGGTGGGTGGCGTTCTGGCTCATCTCAAGCCCGCTGACGGATACGCCGCCCGCGTTGGCCGCCTTGCCGGGGGCATACAGCACGCCGTGCGCCTGCAAAAGGCCCACGGCCTCCTGCGTGAGGGGCATGTTGGCGCCCTCGGCCAGGGCCAGCAGGCCGCCGCTTACCAGCCTCTGGGCGGCGCGGGCGTCCAGCTCGTTCTGGGTGGCGCAGGGCAGGGCGACCTGGCAGGCCACGGCCCAGATGCCGGCCGCCCCCTCGTGGTAGTGGCTGCCGGGCACGCGCCGCGCGTACTCGCTGATGCGGCCGCGCTCGGCCTCCTTGATCTGGCGCAGCATGGCCAGGTTGATGCCCGCCTCGTCCACAACATAGCCCTGGGAGTCGCTCATGGCCACCACGGCCATGCCCATCTGCTGCGCCTTTTCGGCGGCGTACAGCGCCACGTTGCCCGAGCCCGACACCACGGCACGCATGCCCCGGGGGCTCATGCCGTGGGCCTGCATCATGGCCTCCAACAGGTAGCAAAGGCCATAGCCCGTGGCCTGCTTGCGCACCAGCGAGCCCCCGTAGCTGAGGCCCTTGCCCGTCAGCACGCCTTCAAAGCGTCCGGTCAGCCGCTTGTACTGGCCAAAGAGGTAGCCGATCTCCCGCGCGCCCACGCCGATGTCGCCGGCGGGCACGTCGGTATCCGGGCCCACGTGGCGGTACAGCTCCGCCATGAAGCTCTGGCAAAAGCTCATCACCTCGCCGTCGCTCTTGCCCTTGGGGTCAAAGTCGCTGCCGCCCTTGCCGCCGCCCATGTTGAGGCCCGTCAGGCTGTTTTTGAGCACCTGCTCCAGCGCCAGAAACTTCATCACGCTCAGCGTCACATTGGGGTGAAAGCGCAGCCCGCCCTTGTAGGGGCCGATGGCGCTGGAATACTGCACGCGGTAGCCGCGGTTTACCTGCACGCGGCCTGCATCGTCCACCCACGGCACGCGAAAGGCGATCGCGCGCTCGGGCTCCATAAACCGCTCCAGCAGGCCGGCGTGCTCATACTCCGGGTGGCTGTCCATCAGCGGGCCCAGGGAATGCAGGATTTCCTCCGCGGCCTGCAAAAACTCGCCCTCGTGCGCGCAGCGCGCCCTCAGGCCATCCAACACCCGTTGCGCATACTCGTTCATCCGCCTGCCTCCCTCCGGGCCCGGGCGGGCCCATGGGCAGCATCGTACCCGCAGAAAATGGCGCTGACAAGGGGAGAGCCTGCATTTCCTGTGTACAAAATGCACATCGGCTTACGCCCACGGCAGCAAACCGGCTGAACTTTTTTTGACCGCGACCCTGGTTTCTGCTATGCTCCCATCAGTTGAAATCATAGGAGGAGGCGCCTGAATGATCACATTAAAATCCCTGTCGTCTGCCGCACTGCACAGCCCAGTGACCGTCGTTTTGCTGGGGGAGGGGCGCAGCCGCGCCGATGCGCTGCCCAAAGCGCTGCTCAGCGGCCTGGATGCGCTGGCCCTCAAGCCCGGCAAGGCGGAAGCCCTGCGCACGGTGACCGAGGGCAAGGTCAGCACCGCGCTGTACGGCCTGCTGCCCAAGGAGGTCACCTACGATGCGCTGGAGGAGTTAGTGGCCGAACTGGTCAAGCAGCTGCGCGCCTGCAAGGCTTCGCAGGTCGATGTGCTGCTGGCCGATGACGCCCTGCTGGCCCTGACCGGCGCGCTGTATAAGCAGCTGCTGCTGGCCGACGACGGCTTTGACCGCTACCAGACCACCGGCCTTGCACCCATCAATGCAGATAAGCCCGAGCAGGAGCCCAAGCAGCCCTTCAAGCCCGCCTTCACCGTGTACCTGCCCGCTGCGTTCGACCTGGCGGCCGAGCAGGGCAAGCTGAAAGAGGCCAATCAAATGGCTGCGGGCATCCGCCAAGCGCGCCGCCTGGTCAACGAGCCGGCCAACGTGATGACGCCGGCATATCTGGCGGAGGAAGCCTTAAAGCTGGCCCGGGAGCACGGCTTTGACATCGAGGTGTACGACGAGCAGCAGATCCAGCAGATGGGCCTCACGGCCTTCTGGAGCGTGGCCAAGGGCTCGGACGAGCCGCCGCGCTTCCTCGTGATGCGCTACATGAACAACCCGGACACCAAGGAACTGCTGGCGCTGGTGGGCAAGGGCCTGACCTACGATTCGGGCGGCTATGCCATCAAGCCCGCCGCCGGCATGGAGACCATGTTCTGCGACATGGGCGGCGCGGCCGCGGTCATCGGCGCCATGAGCGTGCTGGCCGCCATGGGGGCGCGGGTCAACGTGGTGGCCGTGGTAGCGGCGTGTGAAAACATGATCTCCGGCCATGCCTACCACAATGGCGACATCATCCCAAGCCTGGCCGGCAAGTACATCGAGGTGGTCAACACCGATGCCGAGGGCCGCATCACGCTGGCGGACGCCATCACCTACGCGGCCACCGTGCTCAACGCCGACAAGATCATCGATATCGCCACGTTGACGGGCGCTGTGGGCGTGGCGCTGGGCCACGAGATCACCGGCGTGGTGGCCGACGACGAGGGTATCTGGCAGGCGCTGCAGCAGGCGTCGGACGCCAGCGGCGACAAGGTGTGGCGCATGCCCCACTTTGACCATCTGGCCAAGCACAACAAGTCCGACCGTGCCGACATCAAAAACTCCGGCGGCCGCCCGGCGGGCACGGCCACCGCGGCGCTGTTCTGCCGCGCGTTCGCCTGTGGCAAGCCCTGGGGCCACCTGGATATCGCCGGCACCGCCTACCAGCAAAAGGCCAGCGCCAAGGCGCCGCTGGGCGCCACCGGCGTAGGCGTGGAGCTGCTGACCCGGGCGGCGCTGACGCTGTTTGATGAGTAACGGTTAAATGTAACAATGCCGGCAGAGAGCAAAGTGTGCTGATCTGCCGGCATTTTGTTGTCAGCGTTGGGCGGGATCAACAAGGCGCAAGCCGTAAGTTGCGCCATGTGCTATAATGTGCACGTCGATTCGGGAACACGCCCGGACACAGGGAGGCAATATGCGGCAAGCATTGGAAGCATACAACAGGTGGCTGAACTACCCGCAGCTGGACGAGGGCATGCGCGCAGAGCTGGAGGCCATCCGGGACCAGCCGGAGGAAATCGCCGACCGCTTCTGGCGGGGGCTTGGCTTTGGTACCGGCGGCCTGCGGGGCATCATGGGCGCGGGCACCAACCGCATGAACATGTATACCGTGGCCAAGGTGACGCGGGGCTTTGCCAAGTACCTGAGCGGCATCAGCGATTTGCCCAGCTGCGCCATCGGCTATGACAGCCGCAACCAGTCGGCGGCCTTCGCCCGGCTGGCCGCCGCCGTGCTGGCCGACAAGGGCGTGCGGGTGCACCTGTTTGATGAGCTGGTGCCCGTACCCATGCTCAGCTTTGCCGTGCGCTACCTGCACTGCGATGGCGGCGTGATGATCACCGCCAGCCACAACCCCTGCGAGTACAACGGCTACAAAGTGTACGACCGCACGGGCTGCCAGGTGAGCGACGCGGTGGCCGGGGAGATCGCCGGGCACATCGCCCGCCAGAGCGACCTGGTGATGCGGCTGCCCGAATACGAGCAGTACAGCCGCAAGGGGCAGATACGCACCATTGACCGCGATGTGGGCGACGCCTTTCAGGAGGCGGTGCTGCACCACAGCCTGCTGATGCCGCCGGCCCCGCTGCATGTCGTCTACACGCCGCTGCATGGCGCGGGCAACCGGACCGTGCGCCGGGTGCTGGGCAGCCTGCCCAACATCCGCGTGAGCGTGGTGCCCCAGCAGGAGGCCCCGGACGGCAACTTCCCCACCGCGCCCCAGCCCAACCCGGAGAATCCCCAGGCCATGGCGCTGGCCATGCAGCTGATGGAGGAGCTGGAGGCCGATATCTGCCTGGCCACCGACCCGGATTGTGACCGCCTGGGCGTGGGCGTGCGCACCAAGGAGGGCAGCGTGCTGCTCACGGGCAACCAGGTGGGCGTGCTGCTGCTGCACTTCATATGCGAAGGGCGCACCGCCCGGGAGGATATGCCCCAGAACCCCATCGCCATCCGCAGCATCGTCACCACGCCCATGGCCGATGCCGTCGCCCAGCACTTTGGCGTGCAGATGGTCAGCGTGTTGACGGGCTTTAAGTACATGGGCGACCGGATCAACCGCCTGGAGCGCGAGGGCGCGGCCGATCGCTTCCTCCTGGCGTTTGAGGAGAGCATCGGCTTTTTGGTCGGCCCCTATATCCGCGATAAGGACGCGGTGGGCGCCGCCATGCTGGTGTGCGAGATGGCCTCCTACTACCGCAGCCTGGGCATGGACCTGCTGGCCGCCTACCAGGCGCTGGAGCAGCGCTTTGGCATCTACCTGTCACAGATGGAGGCCATCCGCCTGGAGGGGCCGCAGGGCGCGGCCGACCTGGCGCGGGTGATGGATGCCCTGCGGCAGCAGGGGCAGATCGCCGGGATGGAGGTCGTGCAGCGCACGGACTACCTGGCCGACGAGACCGGCCTGCCGCCCAGCGACGTGCTGGCCTTTCAGCTGGCGGGCGGGTGGCACCTGACGGTGCGCCCCTCGGGCACCGAGCCGCTGCTCAAGCTGTACTTCACCTTGAAGGGCACGGAGGCCGAGCAGGCCCAGGCCGATATGGAGGCCTTCCGCGGCGATGTGCGCGCGATGATTGACAGTATTCTATAACGCGGGAGTTGTTTATTCCTTGTACTGGCATGGCGGTTGACCAGATCGTCCATTGCGGCCCTGCCCGGCGCGCCCTACAATGCCCCCATCAAAGGCGATGACCGGGAACAGGTAGCCCCGCGCCCTCCCTTTCAGAGAGCCCCCGGCCGGTGCAAGGGGGCAGGGAACGCCGGGTGAGTACATCCCGAGAGCCGCAGGCTGAACGGTGAGTAGGCCGCGCCGTTTTCCCCACGTTACAGGGGAAGGCAATCTCAGTTGCCCAAAGGCCGCTTCGGCGGCAAAATCGAGGTGGTACCGCGGATCATCCGCCCTCTGCACAAGCAGGGGGCGTTTTGTTTCATCATAGGGCGTTGCCCGCCGAGAGGAGAAAACCATGAAAACACTCAAGAGAATGATCACCCTGGCGCTGATTCTCTGCCTGATGGCGCCGGCCCTGTCCCTGGCCGAGGTCAAGGATAAGCCGCTGGTGGGCATCATCCAGTATGTGGCGCACCCGGCGCTGGACGCGGCGCGCGACGGCTTTCTGGAGGGGCTCAAGGAACTGGGCTACGAGGATGGGGTCAACATCACCGTGGACACACGCAATGCCAACGCCAGCCCGGATATCTTAAGCTCCATCGCCGATCACTTTATCGGCGAGTCGGCGGCGCTGGTGCTTGCCATTGCCACCCCGGCGGCGCAAACCATGGCCGGCAAGAGCGAGACCATCCCGATCCTGGGCACCGCCATCACCGACTATGTGGCCGCCAAGCTGGCCGCCAGCAATGAGGAGCCGGGCTACAACGTATCCGGCACCACGGACATGAACCCCATCAAGGAGCAGATTGACCTCATCCGCCACATGGCGCCCGGGGTGAAAACCGTGGGGCTGCTCTACACCTCCAACGAGGACAACTCCATCTTGCAGGCCCGCCAGGCCAAGGAGCACATTGAGGCCGCCGGCATGAAGTACGTGGAGGTGACGGTGAACAACTCCAACGACGTGCAGCAGGCAGCGCAGAGCATCGTGGAGCAGTGCGACGCCATCTATGTGCCCACCGACAACGTGGTGGCTTCCTCCATGTCCATCGTGCACGAGGTGGCCGTAGCCCGCAAGATCCCCATCTTCTGCGGTGAGGCCGGGCAGATATTGGGCGGCGGTACGGCCACGCTGGGCATCAGCTACTACAACCTTGGCAAGCAGACGGCGCAGATGGCCGTGGACGTGCTGAACGGCGCCGACATCAGCAAGATGCCCATCCAGGCGCAGAGCGAGTTTGAGTACACCATCAACAAAACCATGTGTGACCTGATCGGCTTGGAGATCCCCGAGGACCTGCTGCCCTTCGCCATTGAGGTGCCGTAACAGGCCCGGCGCACGCTGCCCTGCTGTCAGGTTGAGGGGTATCACCGCAAAACTGCCTGAAATTCGAGCGTTTATCGGGTTATAACCGCAAAACTTTCCTGCGCGGGCGCAGCGACATTCCCCTCGCAGGCGGCAGGCCGGTGTTGTACTAATCCTGTACTTGTCTATTATCGCCGCGTTTCCGACCGAATGATACATTGTCGCCCCCGGAGGTCTGGGTTAAGATACGCACATTCAAAGGCGAGGATCGGGAACCATGGCCGCGTCCATCCCTTCCAGAGAGCTTCCGGTTGGTGCAAGGAGGCAGGGAAACACGGCGAGTTCATCCCAGGAGCCGCAGGCTGAACTGTCAGTAGGCCGTGCCGGAGTCCCTCCGTTACAGGGGAAGGCAATGTCAGTTGCCCAAAGGCCGCTGTGGCGGCGAAATTGAGGTGGTACCGCGGAACATCCGCCCTCTGCAATCAGCAGAGGGCGTTTTGTTTGATCAATACGGCAATTGAAAGCAATGGCCGTATCCAAAGGGCAAAAGCCCAAGAGAGGAGACTTCCTATGAAAACCCTGCGGAAAAGCATCGCCCTGCTCCTGGTCATCTCCCTCAGCCTGACGGTGTTTTCCGTTTTTGCTGAGCGGGACAAGCCCCTCATCGGCATCATCCAGATTGTGGACCATGTGGCGCTGGACGCCGCGCGCCAGGGCTTTGTGGACGCGCTGGCCGAGAATGGCTACAAGGACGGCGAAAGCGTGACCCTCGACTACCGCAACGCCCAGGGCAGCCCGGACGTGCTGTCTTCCATCGCCGATCACTTTGTGGCCGAGAAGGCCGACCTGGTGCTGGCCATCGCTACCCCCTCGGCGCAAACCATGGCGGGCAAGACGGACAGCATCCCGATCCTGGGCACGGCCATCACCGACTATGTCAGCGCGCGCCTGGCGCAGAGCGACGACAAGCCGGGCTACAATGTGACCGGCACCACCGACATGAACCCCATCAAGGAGCAGATTGAGCTCATCCGCCGCTTCCTGCCCGAGGCCAAGACCATCGGCCTGCTCTACACCGCCAGCGAGGACAACTCCGTCCTGCAGGCGCAGATCGCCCGCGATGTGATTGAGGGCATGGGCATGGCCTACACCGAGGTGACCGTGCACAACTCAAACGACGTGCAGCAGGCCACCCAGAGCATCATGGACAAGTGCGACGCCATCTACATCCCCACCGACAACGTGTTTGCCTCCGCCATGCCCGTGGTATACGAGGTGGCCATCCAGAACCAGAAGCCCGTGTTCTGCGGCGAGGCCGGCATGACCATGGGCGGCGGCCTGGCCACCCTGGGCGTCAACTACTACAACCTCGGGCACCAGACCGGCCTGATGGCCCTCAAGGTGCTGGCCGGAGAGGCCGTGGCCGACATGCCCATCGAGCGGCAGACCGACTTTGACTACACCGTCAACAAGACCTTCTGCGACGCGCTGGGCATCGCCATCCCCGAGGACCTGGTGCCCTACGCCAAGGAGATGGGCGAGAACTGACCCCAAACCCATTACCGCAACTCACCGCGCCTCCGCCAGGGAATCCCTGGCGGAGCCGCTGCGCGAAAAGGAGCCGCATGGAACAGATATTGCTGGGCGCCCTGTCCTTGGGCCTGCTGTGGTCGGTGATGACCATCGGCGTCTACATTACCTTCCGCATACTATCCATCGCCGACATGACGGTGGAGGGCACTATCACGCTGGGGGCAGCGGTCACCGCGCGGGTGATCTCCCTGGGGGCCAGCCCCTGGCTGGGGCTGCTGCTGGCCATTGTGGCCGGCCTGCTGGCCGGGCTGATCACCGGCCTGCTGCACACCAAGCTGGGCATCCCCGCGCTGCTCAGCGGCATCCTCACCATGATCGCGCTGTTTTCCATCAACCTGCGGGTGATGACCAAGGCCAACATCTCCCTGCTGCGTATGCCCACGGTATACAGCCCGCTGATGGCCCTGGGGCTGGATAAGACCTGGGCGGTCATCGTGCTGGGCGGGCTGTGCGCGGCGCTGGTTATCAGCCTATTGTATTGGTTCTTCGGCACCGAGATCGGCAGCGCCATCCGCGCCACCGGCGCCAACCCCAACATGGTGCGTGCCCAGGGCATCCACACGGATACCACCATCATTTTAGGCCTGATGATCTCAAACGCCCTCGTGGGCATCTCGGGCTCGCTGATTGCCCAGTCGCAAAACTATGCTGATTTGCAGATGGGCACCGGCGCCATCGTCATCGGCCTGGCCAGCATGATCATCGGCGAGGTGCTGTTTGGCAAGCGCAACTTCTTTCTGCGGTTCCTCAGCATGGTGCTGGGCTCCATCACCTACCGCATCATCATCGCGCTGGTGCTCAAGATGGGCATGCCCTCTGACGACCTGAAGCTGTTCACCGCCATCACGGTGGTGTTTGCGCTGTCGCTGCCCAAGATCAAGGACCTGATCAACGGCAGGCTGCGCCCGCGGAAGGGGGGCGTATAGCATGCTGCGCGTGCAAAACCTCACCAAGGTATTCAACCACAACACCGTCAACGAGCGGGTGGCGCTGGACAACGTGAGCCTGACGCTGGACGCGGGTGACTTTGTCACCGTCATCGGCGGCAATGGCGCGGGCAAATCCACTTTGCTCAACTGCGTGGCCGGCCTGTACCCGCCGGATGCGGGCAGCATCTTCATCGACGATGCCAACGTAACCCGCCTGCCCGAGTACAGGCGCGCCGCCTACCTGGGCCGCGTGTTTCAGGACCCCATGATGGGCACGGCCGCCGACATGAACATCGAGGAAAACCTGGCCCTGGCCTACCGCCGCGGCCGGCCCCGCGGCCTCAGGTGGGGCATCAGCGCGGGGGAGCGGGTGTTGTACCGCCAGATGCTGGAGACCCTCGACCTGGGGCTGGAGACCCGCATGCAAAGCAAGGTGGGCCTGCTGTCGGGCGGGCAGCGCCAGGCGCTCACGCTGCTGATGGCCACGCTGCACAAGCCGCGCCTGCTGCTGCTGGACGAGCACACCGCGGCGCTGGACCCCAAGACCGCCAGGAAGGTGCTGGAGCTCAGCGACCGGTTTATACAGGACGGCAGCCTGACTACCATGATGGTCACCCACAACATGCGCGATGCCATCCGCCACGGCAACCGGCTGATCATGATGTCCGGCGGCAGCATCGCGGTGGATGTATCCGGCGAGGAAAAATCGCGCCTCACGGTGGAAGATCTGCTCAAGATGTTCGAGCAGGCGCGCGGCACCGAGGAGGAGATTCCCGACAGGATGATTTTGGGCTAATGCCGAGCGTGTCAAAGAAGTGCCTTTGGCACATTCTTCGACACGGGTGGGACGATGGGCCCTCCGCCCTCACTTCGTTCCCGGGCGGCGGAGGGCAAGGAAACCCTTGGCTGCGCCAAGGCTTGCGGCCTGGCCGCACATGTCGCCCAGGCCGATTGAAGGCAGGAGGGCCTCGGCCCTCCTGCACCTCCCATGGGTTTTTTGACAGTCCGGGCAGCCGTGATGCGGCTGCTCTGCATATTTTTGGCGGGCGTTGTATAAAAGCGCCCGCTGTGTTATGATGGGCGCAAGCATAGATATCGCCTTTCACCCCGTACAGCCACCCGGTGGGCCGGTGCGCTTTGCAATGGTTCCTTCAGCGGACAGAAAGGCGGTATACCGTTTTTGATGTCGGCCGGCATGATCATGAATAAGCAAAGCGAGGTGTTGTACTATGGTGGGAGATGTGCAGGATCAACAGAAGCTGTACCGGTATTGGCAGCAGGCAGTGCAGGCGCCCTATGTGCTGAAAACAGGCTTTGACCTGTGGCAGGGCGCCATGTTTAATGATCGGGATGCGGACGGTGGGCCGCTGTTTGATGGCCTGATGACCAAAGTGGCGAGCCAGGGGGAGCAGATCACCGGCTTTATCCAATACGGATACAGCGCGTTTGCCTTTGGCAGCACGGGCAACAAGCTGCCCGACAAGCGTTACCCCATCATCCGCCAGCTCTACTTTGAGCCGCAGCACGCTGCAGACGGCCAGGCGCTTTTACAGGAGGCCATGGATTACTTTGCCCGGGAATCGGGCACTGTCTACGCCTTTTTCCATTACTTCGGGCTGTCCTGCTGCGCGCGGCACGGCAAGCTGTACGAAAAGTACACCCACATTGAGGACCTGCTGTTTAAAAACGGCTTTGTCATCGAGCACCAGAACTACTATTATTCCATGATGTTGTCCGGCCGGGCGGGGCAGGAGGAGCACCCCTGGTTCCGGCTTGAGATGCTGCCCGGGGAGGGGGAGCAGCGCAACTTCCTGCTGTACTACAGCAACAGCAAGGTGGGCGGCGGTACCATCGCCTTTTTGCCCCAGCAAGATGTGGCTTACCTGCGGTGGCTGTACATCCATCATGAGTATCAGGGCAAGGGCTACGGCGTCATCTGCCTCAACCTGCTGCTGGACCAGCTGGCCGAGCGGGGCATCCAACGCCTGGATGTGGACACCTCCACCGACAACAGGGTGGCCCAGCGCTTCTACCAGAAAAACGGCTTCCACTTCGAGGGCATCACGAGGAGCTATTACCGCAAGCCGGCGGGCAACGCCGGGGGCGAGCGGCCCGGGGCGTTGTTGTAACAAGTTTGCCATAACCTTGCCGCCCGCATTGACAGCGCGGGCGGCTTTTCCTATACTGGGCTTGTTTTCAAAGGAGGACGCAGTGTTCAGGAAATTCTTGGCCCTCTGTCTCATCGGCTGCCTGCTGTGCGGGTCGGCCCTGGCGAGCGAGCGCCCCAGCTATATCACGCAATACACCAACGGCAGCCGCGAGGAGAAGCGCATCGCCGTCACCATTGACGATTGGTACGAGCCCGAGATGCTGCCCGACTTTCTGGATGTGGCCAACGAATTTGGCTGCAAGCTGACGCTGTACCCCATCGGCATCAACGTGCGCCCCAAGGAGGGGCCGGCCTGGCAGCGGGCCATTGACGAGGGGCACGAGATCGGCAACCACTCCAACACGCACAAAAACCTCGAAAAAGCCGGGCGGGATACCATCCTCGCCCAGCTGAACAACATGGAAAAGCGCCTGGAGGAGGCCCTGGGCCACCCCCACATCATGAACACCGTGCGCTACCCCTTTGGCGCGGGGCGCTTCAACGGCACGCGGGGCGCCTTTGCCAAGGCCGTCTTTGACGCGGGATACAGCCACGTGGCCCTGTGGGATATCGACTCCACCGATGCCCGCGAGATCCTCAAAAAGGTGGAGAACGGCAGCATCATTCTGCTGCACGGCCGCAAAAAGGATTTGCGCACCCTCAAGGCCATTTTGCCCGAGCTGCAAAGCCGTGGGTATGAGATGGTGACGATCTCCGATTTGCTGCATATACGTCCAGAGGAAAACAAGGACATGTAACCAATTGCAGGCGTCCGGAGGCTTAAGGTAAATTCTTAAAACTTCTATACCATTCTTCACTTTTGATATAGAGACATATTTTCCCCACTGGGATGTCTTCCCGGGAATAATTTGAATGCTGCACAGAAGCGGGCCGAGGGTTTTAACACCCCTTGCTACCTGTTGGATGATGAGTCGGCGGCTGTCGTTGCTAGCGGAGAACCAGAAGTCGTCTCGGTCGGTCGGTGGCTACGTCTTCGTTAAGAGGGCCAAGGGTACAGCAAAGAGCCGATAGCATAAAACCTGAGGATAATGCTACCCTGCGTGCAGTTGATATAGAGCTAGCAAAATTTTGGGAAGAGTTATCAATTTAAAGTTATAATAGAAAAAGGGACTAGTTATGGGAAGTGTAAATTCACATATTCAAATGCCAAAGTGTGTTCTGCGTAATTTTATGGATGATCAACAATTGCTTCATTATTACGATTTTCAAACAGGAACTATTAAACAGGGAAGAGCTGCAAGTCTTGATACTGAGTTAGGTTACTATTCTCAAGACGTTGAGGATTACCTGCGTGATAATGTAGAAGCGCCATTTGGACGGGTTATGGCAAAAGTTAAAAACATTACTAAAGATGATGTTTTTGAAATTTCGAATACTCTCTTTGATGATGTTAGAACTTTCCTTTATGCGCTTATGAGTCGCAGTGTTGAAATGCTTGATGCCATCAATAAATCATCCGTTTTTTTCCAATTTCTTCCTGAACAAGCTCAGCATGATTATGCAGCCGTGCAAGGAATAGAGCTTTCTAAACAGCGAGGTTTGTTAGATGATTGGCTTATAACGTTCGCGGTAAATGATTCAGAAGTACCTTTTGTTTTACCACAACTAGGTCTTTATCCCTTTGGATTGAAGTTTTGCCAAAGCTGCCATAATTTGCCAATTTCACCACGAACTTCAATCACTCTTTTCCCTAATAAATACATTGCCGAATTTGTCAACAACGGCGTTGTAAAGCTTCTTTTTGTTGCTGATGACGAAATAGCGCAAAAATTTAATAATAAGGCATTTGCAACTGAGAAGAAACATAATAGACAGCGAATTATTTCAGATAGCCGAAAAGAGATAGAAAGACTGACAGAATTATATCAATATCAATTGTAACATTAATATATGTCGCATTGCTTTTCTACTTTGCTTTTTTCTGGTCAGCAAGTATGGACTCGAATGGAATTGGAAAGAAATTCCGGCGTATCTGTTCATATGAATTGCTCGGCGGTGTTGCGATGGTAGATCATCCGCCGCTCTGTCTTGGGCGTGCCCAAAGTGATCTGCTGCTGCGCGCCGTCAAAGGCAAAGCCGTACCGCTCGTAGAAGCGGATGGCCCGCGTGTTGCCGTCCAGCACCCACAGGATGACGGCGGGGTACTTGCTCAACCGCTGCATGCAGGCATTCATCAGCGCGTAGCCGATGCCTTGCCCATAGCATTCCTTGAGCACATACAGCGCATGGAGCTCGCCGCAGAGGCTTAATATTTCATCCCGGCAGACACCCCATGCGCCAAAGCCCACGATGCGCCCATCCAGCTCAGCCACCAGCGTGTTGTCCGTCCAGCGCCGGGCCATCTCCTCACAGCGCACCAGGGTGCGGCGGGCCAGGTATCTTTCGTCCAACAGCCCGGCATAGGCCTCGCGCCAGCTTTGCCAGTGCACATAGGCCTTGCCCGCCATGTCCTGGGGGCCCATGTCACGGATGATCAGCGCCATGGTTCTACCTCCTTGGGCAGGGCAAAGATGCTGTCCGGCTCCGCCGTCAGGCGCAGGGTCTCCCCCGTCACCGGGTGTGCAAAGGCCAGCCGCCAGGCGTGTAGCATCAGGCGGGGGGCAGCGGGCATGCCGCGCACGCCGTACAGCGGGTCGCCCAGCACGGGGTGGTGCAGGGCGGCCATATGCACGCGGATCTGATGGGTGCGGCCGGTGATCAGGCGCACATCCAGCAGCGCGCGGTCGGGCCGCTGGTCCAGCACCCGCCACTCGGTCAGGGCGGTGCGGCCCTCGGGGTGCACGGCCATCTTCTTGCGGTCCTTGGGGCTGCGGCCGATGGGCAGGTCGATGCGGCCCTCGGGCTCCTTCATCTGCCCGGCTACCACAGCCAGGTAGTGCTTTTCCATTTTGCGCTCGGCCAGCTGGCGGCTGAGGGCCGCGTGGGCGCGGTCGTCCTTGGCCACGATCAGCAAGCCGCTGGTGTCCTTGTCCAGCCGGTGCACGATGCCGGGCCGGCGCTCGCCGCCAATGCCCGACAGGCTGTCCAGGTGGTAGAGCAGCGCGTTGACCAGCGTGCCGCTCTGGTTGCCCGCGGCCGGGTGCACCACCATGCCGCAGGGCTTGTCCACCACGGCCAGTGCATCATCCTCGTACAAAATGCGCAGGGGGATGTCCTCCGCTTTGTCAACGGTTTCGGCCGAACCCGGCACATCAATCGCCACTATATCATCGATATCCGGTATAAAAGAGGACTTTGTCACCACTTTTCCGTTGACGCGCACATGCCCCTGCTGTATCAGCGCAGCTGCCCGGCTGCGGCTCATGCTGTCGCTGACCAGCCACTTGTCCAGCCGCTGGCCGCTTTGGGTGATGCGCAGCTCATCCATGGCGGGCCTCCTTTTCAGTCAGCACGCCCAAAATGCACAGGGCGCAGCCGCCCGTGACGGCGATGTCCGCCACGTTGAAGATGGCAAAGCGCACAAACAGCAGCTCGATGAAGTCAATCACATGGCCCAGCAGCAGGCGGTCGATCAGGTTGCCCAGCGCGCCACCCAATATCAGCGCCAGGCCCAGGCCAAACAGGCCCTGTGGCCGCGCCCGCCAGATGTACAGCAGCACCAGCAGCGTCAACAGCGCGGTAACCACGGCCAGCGCATAAGGGCCGCCGCCAAACAGGCCAAAGGCCGCCCCGGTGTTGCGCACGCCGGTCAGCTTGAGCACGCCGGGGATCAGCACCCGGTCCGCCCCCTTGAGCCACTGCTTGCTCAGCTGGTCCAGCACCAGCACCGCCAGCACGGCCCGCCACATCCATCGGTTGTTCATGCACCCTCCATGGGGCTATTATAGAAAAGCCCGGCGCGCAATACAAGCAGGCATTGCCATGTGGGGTATAATTGAATAAAGAAGGAGGGATGGGCATGACGCGTGTACTGAGTATTCTGTTGGCCTGCATGCTGCTGGCCGGTCTGCTGCCCCATACCGCACTTGGAGAGGAAGGGAACAATACGGACATGAAGACGATATATTTTGCCGGCGGCTGCTTCTGGGGCCTGGAAAAGCTGATGGGCCTGGTGCCCGGCGTGCAGGACGCGCAAAGCGGCTATGCCAACGGCCACAAGGCAAACCCCACCTATGAGGAGGTGTGCCGCGGAGACACCGGCCACAGGGAGGCCGTGCGCGTTACCTATGACCCGGCCATCATGGGCCTGAATGACCTGATGCGCCTGTTTTACAGCGTGATCGACCCCACCGTGCGCGACCGCCAGGCGCACGACATCGGCAGCCAGTACCAGACGGGCATCTACTGGGCGGAGGAGGCCGACCGCGACGCGGTGCTGGCTTACGCCGAGCAGGAGAAGGGCAAGCACAGCGCCTTTTATGTGGAGCTGGGGCCCCTCACCGCCTTCTGGCCGGCGGAGGACTACCATCAGGATTACCTGGACAAGAACCCCCAGGGCTACTGCCACATCGGCCTGGATGCCTTTGACCGGGCGCGGCAGCTGACGCGGCAGGACGACTGAGGCCTCCGATTCTTAAGGAGCATCAACGACGCGTCTGGCGGGATAGGGGAAACAGCAGCGGGAGGGCGGTGTTCGGCATAGCTTTTGCGGACATCACGGACAGGCTATTTGCATTGCTGGACAAATGGGGCAGCCGCCTGGAGGTTGACTGCACCCTGCGCTTTGACATGCCGCCCGGCTACGAGACGGCCAACGCCACCTATGAACCGGATACCAGAACCATTCACCTTAACCCGGCCTTGCCGGAAGAGGGCTATGTGAACAGCGCCTTTTATCTGTTGCACGAATTGCGCCACGCCCGGCAGCACCAGCATCGGCAGGAGCTGCCGGAGGACGTTGCCCGCAGCCTGGACTATGTGATCCTCTACGACGGTCGCTGCTATAAGCGGACAGATGGCCGGTGGGTGGACTGCCGGCTGGCAGGGGACGAATCGTATTTCACTGATCTGTATACCAACCAGCCCCATGAGGTGGATGCCAATGCGTTTGCCTATCAGGCGCTGCTGCCGGACATGGAGGGGCACCAGCTTGATGAGCTGGAATCGCTGCGCCGCTTCTGGGCGCTCCGGCACTAGGCCATTGCACCGGAAGACATCAACCGGGAGTTGAAGGAAACATACCGCCGCATTGACGCGGCGGCAGGGAAGATCAACAAGAACGGCTGAGGCTGCTGTTGCCTATTGAAACCTTCTGGTGCCCGGCGGCGGCGTCCGCTGCGCAGCCTCCCTGCGCTTGGTGCGAAAGTAGCGGATGGCGGTCAGGCTGAGCACGCTGCCCGCGATGACCAGCGCCAGGGACAGGATTTTGATCACATTGACGATGCGCCACAGCGCGTCCAGCCCCAGCCAGCTGAACAGCTTGGGGGTCTGCAGCACCACGGCCAGCGCCCCAACGGCCAGCACGGCCAGCAGCACAAAGGCCGTTGCCCGCCGGTGGATGAACAGCGCCGCCATGCCCAGCGCCACGCAGCCCAGCAAAAACAGCGGCACCCACAGCGTGTTCCACGGCAGGTACTGCACAAACTGCCGGAGGGTGAGCGCGCCATCCTGATAGGCCCGCCAGGTGGAGCCCTGAATCACGGCGGTGATCAGCGCGGACTGGCTGAACAGGTCCATCAGCGCCCACAGGGCCAGCACCAGGCCGCCCCAGAACACCATCCTCCTGCCCACCGTGCGCAGCGTATCCACAAAGTTACCCCCTCGGCTTGCTACCAGCAGTGTACGAGGGGGCATTGCTTTTGTCAATTGCGGCAGCAACAACAAAACACATTCGGGGGAAGGCCATGTACAAGCCTTCCCCCGAAAATGTTATCCAAGATGATGTCAGCCTTACTCCCCGGCCAGCTCGTCCTCGATGCGCAGCAGGCGGTTGAACTTGGCCACGCGCTCGCTGCGGGCGGGGGCGCCGGTCTTGATCTGGCCGGCGTTGACGGCCACGGCCAGGTCGGCGATGAAGGTGTCCTCGGTCTCGCCGGAGCGGTGGGAGATGACGGTGGCATAGCCGTTCTCCTGCGCCAGGCGGATGGTATCCAAAGTCTCCGACAGGGTGCCAATCTGGTTGAGCTTGATGAGGATGGCGTTGGCGGTTTCCTTTTCAATGCCCTCGGCCAGCACCTCGGCGTTGGTGACGAACAGGTCGTCGCCCACCAGCTGCACGGTGTCGCCCAGGCGCTCGGTCAGCTTCTTCCAGCCGTCCCAGTCGTCCTCGGCCAGGCCGTCTTCGATGGAGATGATGGGGTACTTGTCGCACCAGGCGGCGTACAGGTCGATCATCTGCTCGCTGGTGCGGCCTTCCTTGTCGCCCTCGATGAAGTAGCGGCCATTCTCGTAGAACTCGCTGCTGGCGGGGTCCAGCGCGATGGAGATGTCATCCCCGGGCTTGTAGCCGGAGGCCTCGATGGCCTCGACCAGCAGCTGCAGGGCTTCCTCGTTGCTCTTCAGGTCGGGGGCAAAGCCGCCCTCGTCGCCCACGGCGGTGGACAGCTTGCGCTTGTTGAGGATGTTCTTGAGGGTCTGGTACACCTCGGCGCCCATGCGCAGCGCCTGGTGGAAATCCTCGGCGCCGTTGGGCATGATCATGAACTCCTGCACGTCCACGTTGTTGTCGGCGTGCTTGCCGCCGTTGAGTACGTTCATCATGGGGATGGGGCTGAGCTGGGCCGCGATGCCGCCCAGGTAGCGGTACAGGGGCAGGCCCAGCGCCAGGCTGGCGGCCTTGGCGGCGGCCAGGCTCACGCCCAGCAGGGCGTTGGCGCCCAGCTTGCCCTTGTTGTCGGTGCCGTCCAGCTCGATGATCACGTCATCCAGTGTGCGCTGGTCCATGGCGTCCATGCCGATGATGGCGGGGGCGATGACCTCGTTGACATTGTGCACAGCCTGCAGGACGCCCTTGCCGTGGTAACGCTTGGGGTCCTTGTCGCGCAGCTCAACGGCCTCGCGCGCGCCGGTGGATGCGCCCGAGGGCACGGCGGCTACGCCCACATCGCCCGAGGCCAGCCCGACCTCCACCTCGATGGTGGGGTTGCCGCGGGAGTCCATGATCTCGCGCGCCTTGACGGAAGTAATGCTGGTGTAATCGTTCATGTCAGTATTCCTCTCTTAATCCAAACTCGGCCGCTTCCACCCACTCGTTGGGGCGGTTGACATGCCGGTATAGTTGCTCCATAAACTGGGCGTGAATCTGCTCCTGATCAATCAGGAAGGCGTAGAGCGCCTTGATATCCGGGTCGCTGCTTTGCTCCATCAGCTGCTCGTACAGCGAGGCGGCCTTTTTCTCCATCTCCCAGGCGGCGAAGTATACATCCGCCTGCTCGGTGGGGGCGGGGATGGCCTGCTTGACGGATTCCATGGTTTCAAACAGGGTGGCTACCTTTTCGCCGATGCCGCCGTCGCGCAACTCGGTGGGCAGGCCCTCGCGGGCGGCTTGCAATATCATAGCATGGCGCTTCTCGTCCTCAGCCAGCAGGCTGAACACATCGCGCAGCGCGGTGTTGGCGCTTTTCTCGGCCTGATCGCTGTAAAAGCGGACGCCATCGTTCTGGATCTGAATCGCCTGCGATAAAATACCCATCGTGCGGCCTCCTTTTCCTGGCACAGCCATTCCTTTACAGTTTAACATGATACCCATGCGCCGGTGAGAAGTCAAGAAAATCACCGGCACAGCCCCGCAAA
>JAAZBU010000152.1 GCA_012513645.1 Clostridiales bacterium
AGCCAGTACACTGATACTGCATCATCAAGGAGGATAGGATGAACCCGAATCAAATAGCTATTTTGGTGGACTCCTGCACAGACGTACCCGAGGCGAGTCTGCAGCAGCATGGCATTTACTGGGTCCCCATCACCATCATCTACAAGGACCGGGAATACAGGGACAAGATCGACATCACCGCCCAGGAGGTCTACGATCGCCTGGAGGTCGAGGTGCCCCGCACCTCACAGCCCAACGGCGATGCGGTGCGCGAAGCGCTGGAGCGCATCCGGCAGGATGGGTTCAGCCGTGTGCTGATCATCACCATCGCCGGTGCCCTGTCAGGCACCAACAGCATGATGCACATGGTGGCTCAGGAGCCGGAGCAGGCCGGTATGGATATCCGCATCATCGATACCAAGTCCATTGGCATCGGGGCGGGCATACAGGCCGTTCTGGCCGCCGAGCTGGTTGCCGCGGGCGACAGCTTTGACGAGGTGGTGCGCAAGGTGGAGCACAGCGTGGAGGAGTCCAGGATCTATTTCTGCCTGTCCACGCTGGATTATCTGGCCCGCGGCGGCCGCATCGGCAAGGTGTCCGCGGTGCTGGGCTCGCTGCTGAAGATCAAGCCCATCATCACCTGCAACGAGGAGGGGGCCTACGCCATCGCCGCCAAGGTGCGCGGCCGCACCCAGGCCATCGCCGAGACCATCAACCTGGCCGTAAGCGCCGCCAAGGAGCATGTGGCCTGTACAGTCGCCGTGGTGCAGGGCAGCGCGCGTGAGGAAGCCGCCCACGTGCTCAGCGAGGTCAAGCGCCTCATCCCCAACTGCAAGGCATTCTACGAGGGCACGGTCAGCCCCGCCCTGGTGGTACACACCGGCCCCGGCCTGATTGGCATCAACGTGCAGGCATTGCCTGCCTGATTCTGAACTCAATCCGTAACGCTTGGCTGGGCTTGCCCATCAGTGCGTTCACTCATTCGTTCAGCAAGACAGCCCCCATAGCCCCATATTTCCCTTTTTCAGCCCATTAATTCACTTCATGGAGGAACCCCATGCTAAATCCGTCTGATTTGCCAAACGCCACCTTAGCGGAGCTGCGCCAATTTGCGCGCGACCGCGATATTACTTTGGGCAGCCTGCGCACCAAGGCCGACATCCTGGAGCGCATCCAGCAGGCCATTTTGGAGCAGCTGGGCGATGCGGCCATCCCCGCGGGGGGGCAGGAGAAGCCCGAGGAAGCTGCGCCGCAGCCCGAGCGCCGCGCCATGATCATCACCGATGATGGCGATGACCTGCCGGTGATGCAGGTGGGGCGCTCGTCACCCGGGCCCGCGCCCGCGCCGCCGCCGGCCTCGCGCACCACCACCTCCACCGGCAAGAACAAGCCGGCCTTCACGCTGGCGGGTGCCCGCGCGTGGCACAACCCGCAGCCCTTTGCCAACACCCCGCCGCCCAACCGCTACGCGCCGCTGACGCCCAACCTCAGCACCTTCCCCGGCCAGGCCGGGGCAGAGCCTGTGGCGCAGGTACGGCCCGCGCCGCGCACCGCGGCCCGCTTCGGGCCGGAGGCCGCCAAGGCCCCGGAGCCTGTTAGCGCGCCGATGCCCGTCATCCCGCAGGGGTATAGGCCGTCTGCCTTTGCGCAGCCGGCCGCCGGGCACTACCAGCCTCCGGCGCCGCCTGCCTATGCGCCTCCGCTGCCGCCTGATGTGGGCCGGGAAGCCGCGCCCTACCGGCGGGAGTATGCCCCTCCGGCAGATGGCCGCACGTACCGCGGCCCCTCCATGCGCGTGCGTGATGCCCAGCCCCGTGAACAGGGCGGCGTCAACCCCGCCGTGCCCGAGATGCTGGCCACCGGCGACTGCGGCGAGGGCAGCGGCGTGCTGGAGATCCACAGCGATGGCTATGGCTTCCTGCGCGCGGGCAACTTTCTGCCCGGCAAAAATGACGTATACATCTCCAACGCCCAGATCCGCCGCTTCGCCCTGCGCGACGGCGACTTTGTCGAGGGCAAGACCCGCCCGCAGCGCGAGGGCGACCGCTACGCCGCCATGCTCTACATCACCAGCATCAACGGCCAGGAGCCGGAGGACATCAAGGACCGCTGCGAGTTTGACGAGCTGACGCCCGTCTACCCCAACAAGCGCATCCAGCTGTCCTCGGCCGAGCAGCGCGACCCCGTGCTGCGCTTCATCGACCTGTTTGTGCCGGTGGGCTTTGGGCAGCGCGCGCTGATTGTGGCGCCCCCCAAGGCGGGCAAGACCACCATCCTCAAAAAGATCGCCCTGTCGCTGCGCGCCCAGCACCCCGAGGTGCACCTGATGACGCTGCTGGTGGACGAGCGCCCCGAGGAAGTGACCGACCTGAAGGAGACCGTGGGCGGGGACGTGTTCTATTCCACCTTTGACGAGCCGGTGGAGAGCCATGCCCGCGTGAGCGAGCTGGTGCGCGAGCGGGCCATGCGCCTGGTGGAGCAGGGCAAGGATGTGGTGGTGCTGATGGACAGCCTCACCCGCATGTCCCGCGCCTTTAACACCCTGGCGCCCAACACCGCGCGCATCATGTCCGGCGGCGTGGCGGCGGGGGCGCTGCACAGGCCCAAGCGGTTCTTCGGCGCCGCCCGCAACCTCAAGGAGGGCGGCTCGCTCACCATCATCGCCACCGTCATCGTGGAGACGGGCAGCCGCATGGATGACGTGATTTATGAGGAGTTCAAGGGCACCGGCAACATGGAGCTGACGCTCGACCGTGGCCTGCAGGAGCTGCGCATCTTCCCGGCGGTCAGCATTCTGCGCTCGGGCACCCGCCATGATGAGCTGCTGCTCACCCAGGCCGAGGCCGATGTGGCGGTCAAGGTGCGCCGCATGATCTCCGGCTCCAGCGAGCAGGAGGGCATCTCGCTGATCCTCTCCATGATGGAGAAAACCAAGGACAATGAAGATTTTGTCGCGCGCTTTGACCAGTGGGCCAAGATGATGTCCACCGGCCGCGCGGATTAGGAGGCAGTATGCGGGTGGATATCAGGCCCTTTGGCAAGGACCCGGCGGGGCAGCCGGCCGATCTGATTACCCTGACCAACGCCCGGGGGGAGAGCGTCAGCCTGACCAACTTCGGCGGGCACATCGTTTCCCTGATGGTATTGGGCCGGGCGGGCAGCCTGGGCGAGGTGTGTCTGGGGCAGGACAGCGCGGAGGATTATGCCCGCCGCGACATCGGCTACATGGGCGGCACCATTGGCCGCTACGGCAACCGCATCGGCGGCGCCGCCTTCACCCTCAACGGGGAGGAGTATCCCCTGTACGCCAACGACGGCCGCAACACGCTGCACGGCGGCAAGGAGGGCTTCAACCGCAAGCTGTGGGCATACGAGGTGGAGGAGAGCGGCGTGGTCATGCGCTATACCTCCCCCCACATGGAGGAGGGCTACCCCGGCGAGCTTGCGGTCACGGTCCGCTTCACCTTCAGCGAGCAGGCCGAGCTGCGCATCGACTACCGGGCGACCACCGACCGCGATACCCAGATTAACCTCACCAACCACGCCTACTTCAACCTGGGCAACAGCCCGGACATCCTGGGCCACACCCTGTGGATCGATGCCGATCAGGTGATTGAGGTGGATGGCGAACTGATCCCCACCGGGGCCATGCTGCCGGTGGAGGGCACGCCCTACGACCTGCGTACGCCCCAGCCCCTGGGCGAGGTGATGCAGCGGGAGGACAATGCCATGTTTGCCGCCGCCAAGGGGTTTGACATCGGCTATGTGCTAAACGGCAGCGGCATGCGCCAAATCGCCCGCCTGCACGACCCCGACAGCGGCCGGGTGATGACGGTCAGCACCGATCAGCCTGGCGTGCAGTGCTACTCCGGCCAGGGGTTCAACTGCGGTGGCCGTGCCGGCCACCGCTACTGCGCCTATGCCGGCATCGCGCTGGAAACCCAGCAGCACCCGGATACCGTGCACCAGCCCTCCTTTGGCTCCACGCTGCTCAAGGCGGGGGACGTGTATCAGACGGCGACGGTGTACGCGTTCAGCGCGCAATAGCATTCTGAATGATAGGAACATGCGCCCTTGCCGGTTGGCAGGGGCGCATGTTTGTTATTAAAGGTCGATGGGGGGCGGCGGGGTTAAATGCTGTTAATCAGCTCCCCATACGTCGGGAAGGGCCAGTGCTTTTTGGCCACATGCAGCTCGGCCGCGTCGCAGGCGTCGCGCAGGGCGCGCATCTGGGGGATGAGGGCCTGCTTGCACTTGAGGGCCAGGGTCATCCAGTTGTGGCTCTTTTCCAGCGTGCCCAGCACCTGCTCCAACTTGTCCGCCTCCTGGGCCGCGTTGGCCATCTGGCGGTTGAGCAGTTGCAGCAGCGGCAGCTCGGCCGCGCTTTCACCCTCCGGCAGCAGCTGTGTTTTGTAGGCGGCCGCCTGCCCCAGCTCGCCTGCATAGGCGGCGATGGCGGGCAATATCTCCTGGCGAGCCATGTCCAGCATGGTCTGGGCCTCCACGCGCAGCACCTGGCAGTACTGCTCGCTGAGCACCTCCACGCGGCTCTTGATCTCAGTCTCGCTTAATACCTGCTGGCGGCCAAACAGAACGATGTTTTTCTCGCTGGCCATCAGCGGCAGGCAGTCGGCCACAGTCTTGAGTTCCAGCAGGCCACGCTTCTTGGCCTCTTTGCGCCATTCCTCGGCATAGCTGTTGCCGTTGAAGATGATGCGGCGGTGCTGCGTAATCGTGGAGATGATCAGCTTCTCACAGGCGGCCTGAAAGTCCTCCGCTTTTTCCAACTCATCGGCAAACTGCATCAGCGCGTCGGCCACCGTGGTATTGATGGTGATGTTTGCCTCGGCGATGCTCATGGCGCTGCCCACGCTGCGGAACTCGAACTTGTTGCCCGTGAAGGCAAAGGGGCTGGTGCGGTTGCGGTCCGAGATGTCGCGGGGAATCTTGGGCAGCACATGCACGCCGATGGACATATCGGCCGTGGTTTCCCGCACGTAGGTGCGGTGGTTGACCAGCGCGTCCAGCACCTCGGTCAGCTCGTCGCCCAGAAAGATGGACAGGATGCTGGGCGGCGCCTCAAAGGCGCCCAGGCGGCAGTCGTTGCCGGCGCTGGCGACAGACAGGCGCAGCAGCTCCTGGTGCTCGTCCACCGCCTTGAGGATGGCGGTCAGGAAGAGCAGGAACTGCGCGTTCTCCTGCGGGGTGGCGCCCGGCTCCAGCAGGTTGACGCCCTGGTCGGTGGACAGGCTCCAGTTGTTGTGCTTGCCCGAGCCGTTGATGCCCTCAAAGGGCTTTTCGTGCAGCAGGCACACCATGCCGTGCTTATGCGCCGTGCGCTTGAGCACCTCCATGATCATCTGGTTGTGGTCGGCGGCAATGTTCACCGTCTCGTAAATCGGCGCCAGCTCGTGCTGGCCGGGGGCGGTCTCGTTGTGCTCGGTCTTGGCGGGGATGCCCAGCATCCACAGCTCCTCATTGAGCTCCTTCATAAAATCCTGCACCCGGCGGGGGATGGTGCCGTAATAGTGGTCGCTCAACTCCTGCCCCTTGGGCGGGCGGGCGCCGTACAGCGTGCGGCCGGTGAAGCGCAGGTCGCGCCGCTGGTCGTGCACGGCCTTGTCCACCAGAAAATACTCCTGCTCTGCGCCCACGCAGGCGGTGATGCGCTGCACGTCAAAGTTGCCAAACAGGCGCAAAATGCGCAGCGCCTGGCGGTTGAGGGCGTCCATGCTGCGCAGCAGGGGCGTCTTCTTGTCCAGCGCCTGGCCGTCGTAGCTGCAAAAGGCGGTGGGGATGCACAGCGTATAGTCCTTGATGAAGGGGTAGCTGGTGGGGTCCCACGCGGTGTAGCCGCGGGCCTCAAAGGTGGCCCGCAGACCGCCCGAGGGGAAGCTGCTGGCGTCCGACTCCCCGCGGATCAACTGCTGGGGGCCAAACTCCATGATCAGCCGCCCGTGGTCCACCGGGGTGATGAAGCTGTCGTGCTTCTCGGCCGTTACGCCGCTGAGCGGCTGGAACCAGTGGCTGTAGTGGGTGCAGCCGTGCTCGATGGCCCAGTCCTTCATGGCGTTGGCCACGATGGCGGCTACCTCCGGCGGCAGGCGCTTGCCGGTGGCCATGGCCTGCTGGAGGGCCATATAGGTCTCCCGCGGCAGGCGGCTGCGCATCACGTCAAAGTTAAATACCCGGCTGCCAAAGATCTCCTGGGGTTTCATCATCACACGCTCCTCACTCACAGCAAGGTAATCCCTGCCCGGCTGCACAGGTCAATGGTCTCCTGATCCCAATAGCTGGACTGCACCTCGCCGATGTGCGCCTTGCCCAGCAGCAGCATGCACATGCGGCTCTGGCCGATGCCGCCGCCGATGGTGTAGGGCAGCTCCCCTTGCAGCAGCTCCTTGTGGAAGGGCAGCTCCCGCCGGCTCTCGCAGCCGGCCAGCGCCAGCTGCCGGGCCAGGCTTTCGGGCGATACGCGCACGCCCATGGAGCTCAGCTCCATCGCGCAGCCCAACGTCTCATCCCAAAATAGGATGTCGCCGTTGAGCTGCCAGTCGTCATAGTCCGGCGCGCGGCCATCGTGGGGCTCGCCCGAGCGCAGCTTGCCGCCGATCTGCAGCAGGCCCACCGAGCCGTACTGGCGGGTGACCAGGTTCTCCCGCTCCTTGCCGCTCAGGCTTGGGTACGCATCCTCCAGCTCCTGGGTGGTGATAAACGTCACCTCGCGCACCAGCTTGGTATCCAGCCCCGCAAAGCGCCACTGCAGCAGGTCGTAGGTAGCGCAGATGGCGGTCACGATGCGCTGCATGGCGTCCTTCAGGGTGCCCAGCGTACGCATCTGCGGGGTGATCACCTTCTCCCAGTCCCACTGGTCCACGTAGATGGAGTGCAGGTTATCGAGCGTTTCGTCCCGGCGGATGGCGTTCATGTCGGTATACAGTCCCTCGCCCACCGGAAAGCCGTAGCGCTTGAGCGCCTGGCGCTTCCACTTGGCCAAAGATTGCACCACCTCCACGGATGAGCCGGTCTGGCGGATGTCAAAGCTGACCGGCCGCTCCACGCCCGACAGGTTGTCGTTGAGGCCGGAGGCCCCTTCCACAAACAGGGGGGCTGACACGCGCTTGAGGTTGAGGGCCTTGCTGAGAAAATCCTCAAACGTCTTTTTAATCAGCGAGATGGCCTCCTGCGTTTCGTACAGGTTGAGCCGGGAGTGGTAGCCCGAGGGGATCAGCGTCATACCGCCTCGCTTTCTGCGGGCGGGGCCCACTGCCCCTGCACCGCGCCGTAAATGCACACATCGCCAAAGCTGCCGTCCCGCCGCCGCACGCCGCCTTGCAGGCAGCCCTCGTAGCGCAGGCCGGCCTTTTGCATCACCCGCCCGGAGGCCGGGTTGTCCCGGTCGTGCTCCAGCTGGATGCGGTGAAAGCCGATTTGCTCCAGCAGGTAGCGGGTGACGGCGGTCAATGCCTCCGTCATGATGCCCCGACCCCACCACTGGCAGCCCAGGCAGTAGCCGAGGGCCGCGCAGGCGTTCTGCTCACTCCAGCGCACCACGGCGATGTCGCCGATCAGCTCGCCCGCCAGCGTGATGCCCCAGTGGTAGTAGCAGTCGTTCCCATAGCAGGCGGCCCAGTCGCGCACGATGCCGCGGGTGACCTCGATATCCCCATGCGGCGGCCAGGTGAGGTACCGGCATACCTCCTCATCGTTGGCCCAGTTGGCAAACATCATGTCGGCATCGTGCTCGGTATAGGGGCGCAGCAGCAGCCGGGCGGTGCGCAGCAACTGGGTGCCCTGGTGGGTCAGCATACCTTCACCTTGACCACGGCCTTGCGCGTGGTGCCCTGCCCCAGCCCGGGGCGGTGGGCATCCTGCGGGAAATACAGGCCAAACTGGCCCTTTTGCAGCGCGCACACCACGCCCGGGGCGGCATCATGGCTCTTCTGGATGTCGCCCTTGGCTTCATCATATGGGGAAAAGCCGCTCAGGCTGTCGGCATCCGCCCAGGCGATGCTCTCCCCGTCGCGCAGCGCGATCTGGATATCGGCGTACAGCTGATGCTTTTCCCACAGGGGGTTATCGCCCAGCGCGGGGGAGGAGATCACCACATACGCCGCATCGCCCGCGATATCATGCCGACCGTCGGGCAGGGCGTCCAAATCCCGGCCCATCACATAGTCGATGGCCAGGTCCAGGTTTGGGTGGATGCCGCGGTAGCGGCCGATGTGTGTCACGCTGTCCAGAATCATGTCGTTGCCTCCCCGCAAAGGATTGCCTTAGCATAGTCAGTTTTGCCCGTGCAGTCAAGGAAAAGTCAAGCAAAACACAAAGCATGCGCCGCCGCACCCGGCAGGGCGGGCGGGTGACAGGCCGGCGTGGCCTGTGGTATACTTATTTAGATGAAGGCCTGGTTTTTTGCGCCTTCATGGAAAGGGCAGCATGGGGTTTAACAAGCAGACGGCCAAGAAGGCACTCAACGCGCTGTTCATCGCGGGCACCTTTGCGATGGTGCTGTATTTTGCCCTCCGCTCGGGCGACATCTCCAAGACCGGCGAAGCGCTGCGCTGGGTCAACCCCTGGTGGCTGCTGGGCGGCCTGGGGTGTTTTACGCTGTATGTGCTGTTTGAAGGGGGCATCTTGCAGCTGTACTTCCGCCTGCAGGGGGCGCGCGTGCGCCTGGGGGACTCCATGCGCTGCGGCCTGATTGGCATGTATTACTCGGCCATCACGCCGGCGGCCACGGGCGGCCAGCCCATGCAGATCTTTTCGATGAAAAAGAAGGGCGTCTCCCCGGGCCTCACCAGCTCGGCGCTGGCGGTCAAGTTTTTCTGCTGGCAGTGCGCGCTGCTGCTGTCGGGCGCGGTGGCCTGGGCGCTGAATGCCCGGCTGGTGGCCGACACCTTGCAGCAGGGCATCTGGATGCTGCGCCTGGGCTACGTGATGAATGGCATCGCGGTGGCCGGGATCATATTGCTGGCCGTCAGCCGCAACATGGTGCGCGCGGTCATCATATTCCTGGTCAATCTGGCGCACAAGCTCAGGCTGGTCAAGGACAGGGAGCGCACCTCCTCCCGCTGGGACGCTGCCTTGCAGGAGTTTCACGCCAGCGTGGACCTGATGACCCGGCGGCCGATGTGGTTTTTGACACTGTTTTTGCTGTCGGTGGTGCAGGTGCTGGCGTACCTCAGCGCTACCTACTTTGTGTATCGCGGCTTTGGCCTCAGCGGCGTGTCCTACGCCCACATCCTCACCATTCAGCTCAGCCTGTACATTGCGGCCAGCTTTACGCCCCTGCCCGGCGCCTCCGGCGCGCAGGAGGGCGGCTTCTACCTGTTCTTCCGCGGCATATTCCCGGAGGCGGTCATCCTGCCGGCGCTGCTGGTATGGCGCTTCCTCACCTACTACCTGTCCATCATCGTGGGCTTTGTGGCCGTGGTGACCGATGGGGGCGGCTCGGGCCGCCGCAGGCGCGCGCCCAGCCCGCAGGATGCGCAGCACAGCGAGCCCGGCACCGGCTCGCCGCCGCAACTGACCCAGCTCAAGGAGGGCCTTCAGACATGAAACGACTGCTCGCGCTGTGCCTGGCGCTGTGCCTGTTTACCACCGCTGCGCTGGCCGCCGGCAAAGCCGCGCTGCCCAAGGAGCTCAACACCAATGTGGGCCGCAGCTATGTATTTGCCCCCGCCAAGCGGGGCACCTGGCTCAGCAGTGACCCGGCCGTCGCCATGGTGACAGGCCATGGCATCATCAACTTTGTGGGTGTGGGCCAGGCCGTGATCACCCATACTGATACCAAGGGCAAGGAGAGCACGCTCACCGTCACCGTGGCGCCGGGCGGCGAAATGCCCGCTGTCATCCAGCAGGGCATCGACTTTGCCCTCAACGAATGGCGCGAGGCCGCCGGACAGCCCTTCCCCAGGTCCAACAAGTACACCTTCTGGCTGCGCAAGGCCAAGAGCACCTTTGGCTGGTGCGGCGCCTTTGCCAACTACTGCCTGGATGAGGTGGGCATCCCCATGGAGCGGCGCAATGCCTCCACCCTGCAAGAAGATGGCCGCCCCTACGCGGCCTATGAGGCCGGTGTGCCCAAGATATGGGAGACCTTCACCAAGATGGACCGCATCGCCTACATCCCCCAGCCGGGGTATGAGGTGATCTACGGCCGGCGCGGCAGCACGCCCTATGTGCACCTGGGCCTGGTAACCGCCGTGACCGACCTGGGCGAGGGTAAGTACCTGGTGGAGACGGTGGAGGGCAACATGGACAACCGCATCCTCCGCTACAGCTACATCTACGATGCCATGGCGGAAAACAAGGAGCGCAACTACTTTGCCCTGCCCGCCGAGCAGCAGACCCAGCCCGATGTATTCAAGTACGAGCCCCACAACAAGGGGGCCTGGTATATCACCTGCTTCGGGCAGACCTGGTATTGATGATTACTCGTTTAGGGTGGAGGCATCCGGCAGTTCAAGTTGGTTGAGAATGGCCTCCCGATGTTTTAAAAAGTGGCTGAGGAATTGAACGCCCGGCAGCTGCTCATACCGCACGGCCTCGATGCCGCCCGCTGATACATCCAGCAGGGCGGCATTTGGGTAGGCGGCCAGCACGGGGGAGTGGGTGGCCATGATCACCTGGCCGCCACTGGCCACCGCGCGGCCAATCAGCGCCATCAGGCTCAGCTGGTTGGCGTAGGATAAGGCCCCTTCGGGCTCGTCCAGCAGATAGAGGCCGCCCTGCACCAGCCGCCCGCCAAAGAAGCTGAGAAAGCCCTCGCCGTGGGAGGAGGCCAGCAGATCGCGCTCGTACTGCCCGGCCATTTCGCCCAGGGTGCGGGCATGGGGCATCCGGGCCAGCGACCGGGCCAGGGTGGAGCGCTCGTCGTAGGCGCCGTCAATTTCATTAAGCGCCTGTCGGGCGTCGGCCATCATGGCGCGTCGCTGGTCCAGGTAGCGGGAAAAATCCTCCGCCGTGAAATAAAAGCTGCGCTTGGGCCGCCGAGCCATCACAAAGCGGAACTGCCCGGCTGCCTGCCGGAACAGGCGGGCCTTGTCAGCGTGCACGCCGGATTCGCCGATGGTCTGGGCGGCGGTGCCGGCGGCCATCAGCTCCATCAGCGTGGTCTTGCCGCTGCCGTTTTCACCGCACAGGATGGTGACCGGCTGCGTCAGCGTCAGCTGGTCCAGCTGGCGCAGCACGGGGCTTGCCAGCGGGTAGCCTGCAGCCCCCACTTCGCTCGGGCGTTTGTGGATTTCGCGCAGGTAGATCATGCCTGGTCCTCCTGGTCGTTCCAACGCATCAGGTACTGGGCGTCGGCGATCTCCAGCTCCCGGCTGCCGGCCTGGTTTTCCAGGTGGTGGGTCAACTCGTGCTTGAGCACGCGGTCAATCTCCCGGCGTGCCTCGCCCTCGTCGTTCATATAGGGGTACACCCGGCAAAAGGAGCCGTAGTACAGCAAAATGCCCCGGCCCATCACAGGGTGCACATGGTATTCGCCCAGCACATACATGGGCCGCGCGGGGGTGCTGCGGCGGTCGCGCTTGTGCCGTTCCACCACGCCGATGCCCAGGTTGAGCGAGCGGTAGATCTCCGCAGGCAGCAGCGCCGCCTGCTCGTCCAAAATGGCGGAAAAGCGGTCGATGTCGATCAAGGCGGCCTCCCTCCCGGCGCAATCGCCTGCCATTGCTTGTTTGCCCTTCAGGCCTATGGTAGAATAGATTGTCAAGAACCGCAAGGGGGAAAACGCGTGCGTCAATATAGCGAATACCAGGATTTGGATTGCCTGCACCTCACCCAAACCTGGCCCTTCCGTTTCCTGCTGCGCACCTTTGACCTGCAAAATGAAGCATTGCTGCATGCCGCCCGGCGGCTCCAGCAGATGGAGGAAAGATGAGCATTCTGGTCTGCGCCCATCGAGGCGCCTCAGGCTACGCGCCCGAAAATACCCTGGAGGCTTTTCAGCTGGCGGTCGATCAGGGGGCCGACGCCGTGGAGCTGGACGTACACCTCACCCGCGATGGGCACCTGTTGGTGGCCCACGATGAAAAGGTGGACCGCGTGTCCGACGGCACCGGCCTGATCGGCGAGATGACGCTGGCCGCCGTCAAGAAACTGGACTTTTCCAAGCTGCACCCTGAGTATCAGGATGCGCGCGCTCCCACTTTGCAGGAGGTTTTTGAGCTGCTCGCGCCCACCAACCTGCTGATCAATGTGGAGCTGAAGAACAGCATCGTGCCCTATCCCGGCATGGAGGAGAAGTGCCTGGCGCTGGCCGCCCGTATGGGCATGGAAAACAGGGTCATCTACTCCTCCTTTAACCACATGAGCATGCTGGCCATCAAGGAGTTATCACCCGATGCGGCCTGCGGGCTGCTGTACGACAGCGTGCTTATCCGGCCGTGGAAATACGCGGCCGAATCCGGCATGGATGCACTGCACCCGCACTACCAGCACCTGCTGTACTTTGGCGACTACTGCGACAAGGCACACCGGGCCGGGCTGAAGGTCAACACATGGACGGTCAACGCCGAGCGGGACATGAAGCGCGTGATTGAGGCGGGCGCCGACATGATCATCACCAACTACCCCGATCGCGTCAGGGCCCTGCTGGTTTGACGGTGATTGTCTGCCGATGCTATACTGATTTGTAATTTACGGAGAGGGGTTTTGATATGTCCGGTCATTCCAAGTGGGCCAACATCAAGCATAAGAAGGGCAAGGCGGACGCAGCCCGCGGCAAGATATTCACCAAGATAGGCCGCGAGATCGCCATCGCCGTCAAGGAGGGCGGCGGCGATCCCGCCGTCAACGGCAAGCTGCGCGACATCATCGCCAAGGCCAAGGCCAACAACATGCCCAACGACAGCATCACCCGCAGCATCAAGAAGGCTGCCGGCGAGATGGACAACGTGGTGTTCGAAGAAATCACCTACGAGGGCTATGCCCCCGGCGGCGTGGCCGTCATCTGCGAGATTGTCACCGACAACCGCAACCGCACCGCGTCTGAAATCCGCCACATCTTTGACAAAAACGGCGGCTCGCTGGGCACCACCGGCTCGGTGGGCTATATGTTTGACCTCAAGGGCATGCTGATTGTGGAGCG
>JAAZBU010000153.1 GCA_012513645.1 Clostridiales bacterium
ATGCAAGAAAAAGTGCTGAAAGCAAGATCCGGTTTCCCGGTGCTCATCGGGGGCATACTGCTGTATCTGGTGGCCATCGCGCTGGTTATCACGGGTGGCACGATGCTGGACGCGGGCCGCGGCTTTGGCGGGGTGCTGCTAGCGCTGGGCATCCTGTGGCTGGTCGCGGGGTTCATCCCGTTCATGGGGCTGAAGGTCATTCGGCCGCAGGAGGCGCTGGTGCTCACCCTGTTTGGCAAGTACATCGGCACGCTCAAGGATGAGGGGTTCTTCTTTGTGCATCCCTTCTCCTCCGCCGTCAACCCGGCGGCCAAGACGCGCCTGGGCCAGAGCGGGGACGTGGACAGCGGCAGCAAGGTCAAGATGATGGTCTCCGGCCAGGAGAACACGGTGGATCTGGACGGCCTGAAGAAAAAGATATCCCTCAAGGTGATGACGCTCAACAACAGCAAGCAGAAGGTGAACGACTGCCTGGGCAACCCCATCGAGATCGGCATCGCGGTGATGTGGCGCGTGGTGGATACGGCCAAGGCCGTCTTCACGGTGGACAACTACAAGGAGTACCTGTCGCTGCAGTGCGACAGCGCGGTGCGCAACATCGTGCGCATCTACCCCTACGACGTGGCCCCCAATGTGGATACCACGGGCGATGGCGAGCCGGATGAGGGCAGCCTGCGCGGCTCCAGCGCCGTGGTGGCCGAGCGCATCCGCCAGGAAATCCAGCAGAAGGTACAGGACGCTGGGCTGGAAATCCTGGAGGCGCGCATCACCTACCTGGCCTACGCGCCCGAGATCGCGGCCGCCATGCTGCAGCGCCAGCAGGCCAGCGCCGTGGTGGACGCCCGTACCATGATTGTGGAAGGCGCCGTGGGCATGGTGCAGATGGCGCTGGAGCGCCTGAGCGCCGACAACATCGTGGACCTGGACGAGGAGCGCAAGGCCGCCATGGTATCCAATCTGTTGGTGGTGCTGTGCGCCAACCGGGACGCGCAGCCGGTGGTCAACAGCGGCAGCCTCTATTGAAATGAGCGAGGAGAAAAAACAAGTCCCGCTGCGGCTGTCTTCCCGCCTGTACGAGCAGCTGGCCGCCTGGGCCGTGGACGATTTCCGCTCGGTCAACGGGCAGATCGAGTATCTGCTGACCGAGTGCGTGCGTCAGCGCAAAAAGAACGGCAAATACGTCTCCGAAACGCTGGATGAGCGCATCGAGCTGGATCTATAACAAGGGGGTTTCGTATGCAACTGGAAGTCAGAGATATCAAAAAGAGCTTTGGTGACAAGGAGGTGCTGCACGGCGTCAGCTTCACGGTGCAGTCCGGGCGGGCGATGGGCTTTCTGGGCCGCAATGGCGCTGGCAAGTCCACCACCATCCGCTGCCTGATGGATGTATTTCACCAGGATGAGGGCGGCTTCTACCTGGACGGGCAGCCGCTGAACATCACCAAGTACCGCGTGGGCTACCTGCCCGAGGAGCGCGGCATGTACCAGAAGCACACGGTGCTTGAGCAGTTGGCCTACTTTGGCCAGCTGCGGGGCGCCACCCGTGCCCAGGCGCTGGCCTCGGCCAACTACTGGGTGGATTACTTTGGCCTGAGTGAATACAAGAAGAAGAAGCTGGAAACCCTGTCCAAGGGCAATCAGCAGAAGATACAGATCGCCCAGAGCTTTCTCAACGAGCCGGACATCCTGATCCTGGACGAGCCCTTCAGCGGGCTGGACCCGGTGAACGCCCAGGTGTTCAAGGACACCATCGCCCGCTTCGTCAGCGAGGGCAAGCTGGTCATCTTCTCCTCCCACCAGATGGGCTATGTGGAGGAGATCTGCGACGACATCACGCTGATTCACCAGGGGCACATTTTGCTGACCGGCGACCTGGAGCAGATCAAGCGCGAGCTGGGGGAGAACAAGCTGCAGCTGCGCATCGAGGGCATGGCGGACGAGGCCCTGGCCGCCACGCTGACCCGGGCCTTTCCCGTGCTGCTGACCCAGCCGCATGAAGACGGCCTGATCCTGGACACGCAGAACCAGGTAACCCAGCGGCAGATTCTGGACTACATCAGCCAACAGGGCTGGATCATCCACTACTACGGGCTGTATACGCCCAGCCTCAACGACATCTTCATTGCAAAGGCAGGTGAACAGGCATGAGGGACTTAGGCATCGTATTCAATTATGAGCTGCGCCAGCAGTTGGGCAAGCGCAGCGTGCGGGTCACCACGCTGATTTTGGTCATCATCGCGCTGCTGGCTACCTCCATCCCGCGCATCTCGGCCATGTTTTCATCGGGCGGGGGCGACGACAAGCCGGCCGCGGCCAACAACACGTTGGTGCAGGACACGGGCTATGTGTTCGCCGATGAGGCCCAGCGCGCGCTGTACACCACTTTGCTGGGCCTGCGGGAGGGCAATGACTACGCCACCCGCGACGACCTGGTTGCCGCGCTCAAGGACAAGCAGCTCACGGCCGGGTTTGTGTTCACCGGGGACGCGGATTTTGAGGCCGTCTACCAGGACAAGGCCATGGAGGACCGCCGCGAAAACATGCTCAGCCAGATTGTGGCCCAGCACCACCGGGATGTGATGCTGGCCGAAAAGGGCCTGACCGCGCAGGACCTGGCCGCCATCGAGGGCTTTTCCCCGCAGATCACCACCACCGTGATGGGTAAAAACACGGAGAACAACATCCTGCTGTCCATGATATTGATGGTGGTGGTGTATATGCTGGTGCTGATCTACGGCAACACCACCTCCACCATCATCGCCCGGGAAAAGGACTCCAAGGCCATGGAGCTGCTGATCACCAGCACCAAGCCCACCCCGCTGATCCTGGGCAAGGTGGCCGCGGCGGGCGTGAGCGGCGTGGTGCAGTTCAGCCTGATCGTCCTGGCGGCGCTGGGCGGCTTCCTATTCAGCCAGGATTATTACGACCCCATGATCCGCCAGATGCTGGTGGGCTCCCTCAGTCAGAGCTACATCCTCACCTACCTGTTCTTCTCCATCACCGGCTACATCCTGTACCTGTTCCTGTACGCGGCGCTGGGCTCCACCGTCAGCCGGGTGGAGGATGTGGGCAGCGCGACCGCCATCGTGCAGTTCATCTTCATCGCGGGCTATGTGGCCAGCAGCTTTGTGATGAACGCGCCCGGCGGCTCCGTGGCTGTGGCCACCTCGCTGATCCCCTTCACGGCCATCATGGTGATGCCCATGCGCGCCGGCATGTCCACCGTGCCCGCATGGCAGCTCCTTACCGCCGGCGTGCTGATGCTGCTGACAGTGGCGCTGTTCGCCTGGCTGTCCATCAAAATCTACCGCTGGGGCAGCCTCAACTACGGCAACAAGACCAACATCTTCAAGGTGGTCCGGGAAGCGCTGGGCGCCGGGCGGCGAGCGAAGGCATAATTATTCAACTGAACTCCATAAATGAAGGAGCCCTTTGCGGGGCTCCTTCGTTGATATGCCATGGATGATGACAGGATGGCTACTGCTTGTACTTGGGCTTGGCCGTGTAGTGGGTGTGCAGCAGCTCGTGGGCCTTGTGGCCGCCGATGTCGCCCAGGAAGTCCTCGTAGGCGCGGCGCACCTCGGGGTTGTCGTGGCTTTTGCGCAGCGCGGTCTGCTTGTCGGCCATGTACAGGGCCTTGGCGCGCTCCACCCGCGGGTCCACGCCCAGGCGGTCCCACGCGGTCACGATGGGCTGGCCGCCGCCGGTCACGCAGCCGCCGGGGCAGCCCATGACCTCGATGAAGTGGTACTCCTTCTCCCCGCGGCGCACCTCCTCTAACAGCTCCTTGGCGTTGGCGGTGCCGTTGGCCACCGCCACGTGGAGGCTGAGGTCGCCTATCTGCACGGTGGCCTCCTTGACGCCCTGCACGCCGCGCACGGCCTCAAAGTCCAGCTTGTCCAAAGTTTGGCCGGTGATGGTCTCGTAGGCGGTGCGCAGCGCGGCCTCCATCACGCCGCCGGTGGCGCCAAAGATGGTGGCAGCGCCGGTGCTCTCGCCCAGCAGCTCGTCAAAACTCTCGTCGGGCAGCTTGAGGAAGTCGATGCCGGCCTGCTTGATCATGCGCGCCAGCTCCCGGGTGGTCACCACGGCATCCACATCGGGCAGGCCGTTGACGGCGGCCAGCTCCTCGCGGTCGGCCTCGAACTTTTTGGCCGTGCAGGGCATGACGGATACCACCGCGATGTCCTCGGGCTTGAGGCCCTTCTTTTGCGCGTAGTAGCTCTTGATCATGGCGCCCGTCATCTCGTGGGGCGACTTGCAGCTGGACAGGTTGGGGATAAAATCCGGGAAATACGTCTCGCAGTAGTTGACCCAGCCGGGGGAGCAGGAGGTAATCATGGGCAGCACGCCGCCTCCCTTGATGCGCTCGATGAGCTCGTTGGATTCCTCCATGATGGTGAGGTCGGCGCCAAAGTCGGTATCAAACACGCGGTCAAAGCCCAGGCGGCGCAGCGCGGCGGCCAGCTTGCCCACCACATTGGTGCCCATGGGCAGGCCGAACTCCTCGCCCAGGGCGGCGCGCACGGCGGGCGCGGTCTGCACCACCACATGCTTGCTGGGGTCGGCCAGCAGGTCCCACACCAGGGGGGCCTCCTCCTTTTCGTGCAGGGCGCCCACCGGGCAGGCCGCGATGCACTGGCCGCAGGCGATGCAGGCCATGCTGTTGAGCGGCAAATCCCACGGCGACGCGATGGTGGTGTTGAAGCCGCGCTTCACCGGACCGATGACGCCCACGGCCTGCGTCTTATAGCAGGCGGATACGCAGCGGCGGCACAGGATGCACTTGTTGTTGTCGCGCACGATGGAGGGGGACAGGTCGTCCACCTGATACTCGTTGCGCAGGCCCTCAAACTCGTCGCCGCTCTCCACGCCCAGCTCCAGCGACAGCTTTTGCAGCTCGCAGTTCTGGCTGCGGATGCAGCTGAGGCACTTCTTGTCGTGGTTGGAGAGGATCAGCTCCAGGATCACCTTGCGCGCCTCCCGCACCTGGGGCGTGTTGGTGCGCACCACCATGCCCTCGCCCGCCTCCAGCACACAGGCCGGCTGCAGGGTGCGTCCGCCGGCATCCACCACGCACATGCGGCAGGCGCCGATCTCGTTCAAATCCTTGAGGAAGCACAGCGTGGGGATGCGGACATGGGCGCGGCGCGCGGCCTCCAGCACCGTGGCGCCCTTGGGCACCACCACCTGCACGTTGTCAATGGTCAGCGTAATGTTTGACATGCTTGCTCTCCTCTGCTCAGCGGCGGCTGATGGCGTCAAAGCGGCACTTTTCCTTGCAGGCGCCGCACTTGATGCACTTGTTCTGGTCGATAAGATGCAGGCCCCTGGGCTCGCCCGTGATGGCCCCCACCGGGCAGGCCTTCACGCAGGCGGTGCAGCCGCGGCAGTTTTCCTCGATGATGTACTCCAGCAGCGCGCGGCAGTGATGCGCCGGGCACTTGCGGTCGCGGATATGGGCCTCGTACTCATGGCGGAAGTAGCGGATGGTAGAAAGCACGGGGTTGGGCGCCGTCTGGCCCAGGCCGCACAGCGCGGTGGCGCTGATGTTGCGGGCCAGCTTTTCCAGCTTCTCCAGGTCGCCCTCGCGCCCGCGGCCGGACACAATGCGGTCCAGTATCTCCAGCATGCGCTTGGTGCCGATGCGGCAGGGCGTGCACTTGCCGCAGCTCTCATCCACCGTGAAGTCCAGGAAGAAGCGGGCGATGTCCACCATGCAGTTGTCCTCATCCATGACGATCATGCCGCCCGACCCCATCATGGAGCCGATCTGGGTGAGGGAGTCGTACTCGATGGGCACGTCCAGCAGCTCGGCCGGGATGCAGCCGCCGGACGGGCCGCCGGTCTGCACGGCCTTGAACGCGCGCCCGCCCGGGATGCCGCCGCCGATGTCGTAGATCACCGTGCGCAGCGGCGTGCCCATGGGCACCTCCACCAGGCCGGTGTTGTTGATCTTGCCGCCCAGGGCGAACACCTTGGTGCCGGCGGACTTGGGCGTGCCCATGGAGCGGAACCACTCGGCGCCCTTGAGCAATATCTGGGGGATGTTGGCGTAGGTCTCCACGTTGTTGATGTTGGTGGGCGCGTCAAACAGACCTCTGACCGCCGGGAAGGGCGGCTTGGGGTGCGGCTCGCCGCGCTCACCCTGGATGGACACCATCAGCGCGGTTTCCTCGCCGCATACAAAGGCGCCGGCGCCCTCTCGGATGTGGATGTCAAAGCTAAACCCGCTGCCCAGAATGTTGTCGCCCAGCAGGCCGTATGCCTTGGCCTGGTCGATGGCCATATTGAGGCGCTTGACGGCGATGGGGTACTCGGCGCGCACATACACATAGCCCTCATGGGCGCCGATGGCATAGCCGTTGATGACCATGGCCTCCAGCACGCAGTGGGGGTCGCCCTCCAGCACCGAGCGATCCATGAAGGCACCGGGGTCGCCCTCGTCGGCGTTGCAGATGACATACTTGCGCTCGCCCTGGCTGGCGCGGGCAAACTTCCACTTCTGCCCGGTGGGGAAGCCGCCGCCCCCGCGCCCCCGCAGGCCGGACTGGCTGACGACATCGATCACCTGCTCGGGCGTCATCTCCAGCAGCGCCTTTTGCAGGGCCTTGTAGCCGTCAAAGGCCAGGTATTCGTCGATGTTTTCGGGGTCGATCACGCCGCAGTTGCGCAGCGCCACACGGGTCTGGTGCTTATAAAAGGGGATCTCATCAAGCGCCATGTCCACCGTGTGGTCGACATCCTTCTCCTTGTGCAGCAGGCGCTTGACGATGCGGCCCTTGAGCAGGTGCTCGGCCACGATCTCGTCGATATCGCTCACCGTCACGTGGGAGTAGAAGGTGCCCTCCGGGTAGACGATGACAATGGGGCCGGCCTCGCACAGGCCAAAGCAGCCGGTGCGGATGGGCTTGATCTCCCGGTCCAGGTCATACTCCTTGAGCTTGACATTCAGGTGCTCCAGCAGCTGCTCGCTGCCCGAGGAGGTGCAGCCCGTGCCGCCGCAGAGCAATACGTGCGATCGAAAAATATCCATGCTTCCCTCCGTCAGGCCTGCTGTTCCGCAGCGCCGATGGTATACTCGGTCACCGGGTGCCCGTTGACCACGTGGTCGGCGACGATCATGCGCGCCTTTTCGGGGTTGACCTTCACATAGGTCACCTTGTTTCCGTCAGGCGTGATGACATCCACCATGGGCTCCAACCGGCACATGCCTACGCAGCCGGTCTGCGTCACCTGTATGTTGCGCAGGTGGCGGCGGTCAATCTCCTCCATGAAGGCGGTGAGCACCGGGCGGGCGCCGGCCGCGATGCCGCAGGTGGCCATGCCGATCACTACGCGCACGGCCTCCTCCTTGTCCTCCTTGCGCAGGCTGATGCGCGCCAGTGTCTTTTGCCGGATGGCTTCCAGTTCTTCCAGTGTTTTCACGATATCAACCCTCCGAATACCATTTGGCACTGCTCCGTGAGCAGGTGTTGGATGTAGTTCATGACCTCGGGCTCCTGCAGGCCGACCTCAGGCCCCAGCACCCGGCGGATCTCCCCGGTGTCAAACCGGGCTTGCCCCCGGGGGGAGTGCAGGTCGAGCACAAAGTCCGGGTGCTCAGGGTGGGTGAGGATCAGGCTCACCATGGTCTGGGGCAGGTCGCCCAGGGGCAGGCAGTCCACATGCCGGGTCATCAGGCGGATGTGCACCTTTGTGCCCTGGCCGGGCACGCTATCCAGTGTGAGATAGCCGCCGGTCTTTTCTGCGTTGGCCGCCGCCAGGGGCAGCCCCAGCCCTACCCTGCGGGTGGTGCGGGTGGTGGCAAAGGGGTCGGCCGCGCGCCGGGCCAGCCCTTGCTCCATGCCGCAGCCGTCATCCTCCAGCACCACGTCCAGCGCGCCATCTGCGCCAAGCGTGAGCTGAAGGCTGATCCGGCCGGCGCCCGCGCGCAGGCTGTTCTCCGCCAGGTCCAGCAGGTGCAGCGACAGGTCGCGCATCAGGCGCGGTACTTGTCCAATATGCCGGCCACCTGGTCGGGCGTGATGCGCCCGTACACATCGTCGTTGACGGTCATCACCGGGGCCAGGCCGCAGGCGCCGATGCAGCGCGTGGCGTCCAGGGTAAATTCGCCATCCTCCGTGGTCTCGCCCACGGGGATCTCCAGGTACTCGCTCAGCTTGTCCAGCACCGCCTGGGCGCCCTTGACATAGCAGGCTGTGCCCATGCACACGCTGATGACGTACTTGCCCTTGGGCGCCAGCGCAAACTGCGCGTAGAAGGTCGCCACGCCGTAGACCTCGCTCAGCGTCTTGCCCATGCCATCGGCAATGACCTCCTGCACCTCCATGGGCAGCGCGCCAAACAGCGCCTGCGCCTCCTGCATCACGGGCATCAGGCCGCCCGGCTCATCCCGGTGGCGGGCGATGATCTGATTCAGCTGCGCGTATTTCTCCCCAAGTTCTGTCATGCGTTTCCGGCCTCCCTTTTGTCATGCTAATAAATAATTCACATAACCGGGCACATTGTACCATAGGTCTGCCATAATTGCATCCTTATTAATGTATATTCTTTTTTTACAGGGGACAGATACGCGCAAAAGCAGCAGCCAGGCCGCGTGCGGCCCTTCCCCTCGCTTGTGCGCGGTGCGCTTCCCGTCTATAATGGTGCAAAACAGGTGTAATTTGTCATGCGACAAGGAGGGGCCGCTATGTCCGTCACTCGGTTTGCCCTGATTGGCTCGGGCTGGCGATCGGAATTTTTTCTGCGCATCGCCCGCGCGCTGCCCGACCGCTTTTGCCTGACCGGCGTGCTGGTGCGCGATCCCCAGCGCGCGCAGGCCTTGGGCCAAGCCTGGGGAGTAAATGCCGTCAGCGACCTGGACGCGCTGCTGCGCAGCCGGCCGGACTTTGTGGTGCTCAGCGTCAAGCGGGGTGCGGTGCTGCCCTACCTCAATGAGCTGGCCGCCCGGGGCATCCCCGTGCTGTGCGAAACGCCGCCCGCGGAAACTGCCGATGAGCTCAACGACCTGTGGGCGCTGGCCCAGCGCACGGGTTTCCCCTTGCAGGTGGCCGAGCAGTATTTCCTCCAGCCGCTGTACGCGGCCTGGCTGGCGGCCGTGCGGGAGGGGCTGATCGGCCCGGTGCAAAACATCAGCCTGTCCGCCCTGCACGCCTACCACGCGGTCAGCATCATCCGCCTGTTTCTGGATGCGGGCATGCAGCCGTGCAGCCTGACGGGCCGCCGCTATGCCTTCCCGGTCACCGAGACCTCGTCGCGCGAGGGGCAGCGCTTTGATGGCGAGGTCACCCAGCGTAAGCGCGACCGCATCGACTTTGTGTTTGAGGGCGGCGGGGTGGCCTTCTTCGACTTTTCGGATGTGCAGTACCACTCCACCATCCGCACCCGGCAGCTCAACGTGCAGGGCGTGCGCGGCGAGATTGACGACCTGTGCATCCGCTACCTGACCGGCGACAACCTGCCTGTGGAGGCCTGCCTGCACCGCATTGACGAGGGCGTGTACAACAACGGCAACTGGGCCCACCAGGGGCTGATGCTGCACGACCGCTTTTTGTACCGCAATCCCTTCCCCGGCGCACGGCTCAACGATGACGAGCTGGCCGTGGCCGGCTGCCTGGCGGGCATGGCCGACTACCTGCGCACGGGCACGCCCTTCTACCCGCTGGCCGACGCCCTGCAGGACAGCTACCTCAGCTTCCTGATGACAGAAGCCCTTGAGACCCCCTGGCAGACCATCCGCAGCCAGCCGCAGGGGTGGGCGCAGGCAGCGAACGGATAGCACACGGTGCGCGTCATCAGGAAACTGCGGTTTCTTGATAGCTAAGCCTTTGGCCCTCCGACACCTCCCCTTAGATTGTTGATGCTCTGTGCCGGCACACATCGTGTGCCGGCTTTTTTGTAGAGCAAGAATTTCCTCCCGCTGCCCGACGAAAATCTCTTTCATGAAAATCTTTTCATGTTTTTTCTCTCGAAAAATTTCTGAAACGTTGAAAATTTGACAAAAGATTTCTGAATTTGGCTGATTTTTCGCGATTAGGGGTTGCATCTTTGGGGAATGCTTGTATAATATTTGACGAAACCAAACCTGAAAACGAATTCAGGTCGAATAAAGGAGGAGAACATGGACTTCACCTTGAGCAAAGAGCACACCATGGCGCAGCAGCTCTTTCGGGACTTTGCGCGCAGGGAAGCGGAGCCCCTCGCCCAGGAAGTGGACGAGATGCACCGCTTTCCCCGGGAGACGGTGGACAAGATGGCCCGCAGCGGCATGCTGGGCATCCCCTTCAGCAAGGAGTACGGCGGCCAGGGCTGTGACACGTTGGCCTATGTGCTGGCGGTGGAGGAGTTTGCCAAGGTGTGCGGCACCACCAGCGTGATCCTGTCGGCCCATACCTCGCTGGGCGCGGGCGCCATCGACCGCTTTGGCACAGCCGATCAAAAAAAGAAGTACCTCACCCCCCTGGCCACCGGTGAAAAGCTGGGCGCCTTCGCCCTGACCGAGCCGGAGGCGGGCACCGATGCCGCCGGCCAGCAGACAAAGGCTGTGCTGGACGGGGACGAGTGGGTCATCAACGGCTCCAAGATCTTCATTACCAATGCGGGCGAGGCCGATATCTATGTGGTGTTTGCCATGACGGACAAGGCCCAGGGTACGCGCGGCATATCGGCCTTCATTGTGGAAAAGGGCACGCCGGGCTTTGAGTTTGGCCCGACGGAGAAGAAGATGGGCATCCGCGGCTCAGCTACGCGCGAATTGATCTTCATCGACTGCCGCATCCCCAAGGAGAACCTGCTGGGCCGCGAGGGCAAGGGCTTTGGCGTGGCCATGGGCACGCTGGACGGCGGCCGCATCGGCATCGCCGCCCAGGCGCTGGGCCTGGCCGAGGGGGCCTTGGACAAGGCCGTGGCCTATGTGAAGGAGCGCAAGCAGTTTGGCCGCCCGATCGCCAAATTTCAAAATACGCAGTTTCAGCTGGCCGATATGAAGACCGAAATCGAGGCAGCGCGCTGGCTGGTATACAAGGCCGCCTGCGCCAAGGATGCCGGCCAGCCCTACACGGTGGAGGCAGCGCTGGCCAAGCTGAAGGCCGCCAACGTGGCAAGCGATGTGACCCGCAGGGCCGTGCAGCTGATGGGCGGCTATGGCTACATTCAGGAGTATGATGTGGAGCGCATGATGCGCGACGCCAAGATCACCGAAATCTACGAAGGCACCTCCGAGGTACAGCGCATGGTCATCTCGGGCGCGCTGCTCAAGTAAGGGAGGAGAGAGAGCATGAACATCGTCGTTTGCATCAAACAGGTGCCCGACACCAACG
>JAAZBU010000154.1 GCA_012513645.1 Clostridiales bacterium
TCCAGCAGTAAGTATAACGCACGACAAGCAGGAGGAAAAAATGGAAATTACTACCGCAATGGTCAAGGAGCTGCGTGATCGCACCCAGGCCGGTATGATGGATTGCAAGAAGGCCCTGATCGCCGTGGATGGCGATATGGAAAAGGCCATTGAATTTTTGCGTGAGAAGGGCCTGTCTCAGGCCGTGAAGAAGGCCGGCCGTGTGGCCAGCGAGGGCATGGTGGACAGCTACATCCACATGGGCGGCAAGATTGGCGTGCTGGTGGAAGTCAACTGCGAGACCGACTTCGTCGCCAAGACCGACACCTTCAAAAGCCTGGTGCACGACGTCGCCCTGCAGATCGCGGCCAGCAACCCGCAGTTTGTCAGCAAGGAAGACGTGCCCCAGGACAACCTGGACAAGGAGCGCGACATCCTGCGCGCCCAGGCGCTCAACGAGGGCAAGCCCGAGAAGATCGTCGAGCGCATGGTGGAAGGCCGCATCGAAAAGTACTACAAGGAGGTCTGCCTGCTGGAGCAGCCCTTCGTGAAGAACCCGGACATCACCGTGCAGGATCTGGTCAACGAGGCCACCTTGGCCAGCGGCGAAAAGATCGCCGTGCGCCGCTTCACCCGCTACGAGCTGGGCGAAGGCATCGAGAAGAAAGTATCCGATCTCGCCAGCGAGATCAGCGAGATGACCAAGAAGGCATGAGCGGCGGCAAACAAGCTGCATAGCTGATCCAGGGGGCGCCGCGTCCGCGTGCGCCCCTTTCCCTTTTTACAGGAGGCGGGTATGACTCATCAATACAGGCGGGTTCTGCTCAAGCTGTCCGGCGAAGCGCTGGGCAAGGACGGGTGGCTGTTTGACCACGAGAAGATCGAGCAGGTGGCCGGCGTTCTCCGCCGCGCGCAGCAGGGCGGCGTTGAGCTGGGCGTGGTGATCGGCGGGGGCAACCTGTGGCGCGGCCGCCTGGGCGGCGCGGCCGGCATGGAGGCCGTGACGGCCGACCAGATGGGCATGCTGGGCACCATCATGAACTGCCTGTGCATGAAGGATGCCTTGGTGCGCCAGGGCGCCAGCGCCCGGGTGATGACCGCGCTGGACATGCCCCGCGTGGCCGATGCCTACCGGGCGGACCTGGCGGACGAGCTGATGCGCCAGGGCACCATCGTGCTGTTTGGCGGCGGCCTGGGCAACCCATTTTTCACGACGGATTCGGCGGTGGCGCTGCGCGCCTGCGAATTGCGGGCCGATGCCCTGCTGCTGGCCAAGAATGTGGACGGCGTGTACACGGGCGATCCCAGGCAGGACGCCTCCGCCACGCTGATTAAGGACCTCACCTACGATGAGGCGCTGGACAGGCAATTGAAGGTGATGGACCTGACCGCGCTGCTGCTGTGCCGCGATCAGGGGCTGCCCTTTGTGCGCGTATTTGGCCTGGATGATCCGGAGAACATCCTCAAGGTGCTTCATGGCGATGACATGGGCAGCCTGGTTCATCCCTGAGGACGTACGATGAGATACCTGCGCAGGTTTATCTGGTATGTGGCCACCCGCCTGCTGGCGCTGGCGGTGGTGCTGGCTTTGATGACCATTGCCTTCTATTTTTCCATGAACGCGGCCAACATCTATGTCATCCTCAAGGATGGTATGGCCGAGCGTGCGCACGCCGTTATGATTGAGGAGCGGCCCGGCCAGCTGGAAAACTACTTTGCCCGCAGCTACATTGAGCGGGATAACGTGTTGACCAGCGTCAAGAACGGCACCAACCCCTATGCCCGCTACAGCATCACCGGCTTTGACCATCGCCTGGCGATGGAGTGGATGTGGAGCTGGCCCTGGGATGACACGGCCCGCGCCACCATCACTGAGCGCATTCCCGCCATTGACGGGCGCATCATCTCCAGCTACAAGCAGGTGACGCCCGAGGCGCAGTGGGGCGTGCCCCGCTGGGAGAGCGCGCGCTACAACGTGGTGCTCTCGCGGGAGAATGGGCAGTGGCACATCAAAAACATGACCTACGCCGGTGCGCTGGAGCCAACGCAGTAACATGCAGCAACACACCACGCCGCGGCTGACGCTCGCGCCCCTGGCCGGCATCTCCGACTGGCCCTTCCGCCTGCTTTGCGGCGAGCAGGGGGCGGACGAGACGGTCACCGAGATGATCAGCGCCCAGGGGTATCTGACTGCCCCCCGCGACAGCCGCGCCTATCAGTTCATCATGGAGACGCATCCCGATGAAAAGCCCGTGGCTGCCCAACTCTTTGGGCGCGACCCGGCCCTCATCGGCGAAGCTGCACGCAAAATCACCGATACCGGGCTATACTGCGGCATAGACCTCAATATGGGCTGCCCCGCGCCCAAGGTGACGGGCGGCGGTGCGGGGGCCGCGCTGATGAAGACAGCGCAGCTGGCTGCCGATATCGTGCGCGCGGCACGGCTGGCAACACAGCTGCCGCTGTCGGTTAAGATGCGCATTGGCTGGGATGAGCACAGCATCAATGCCGTGCCCTTTGCCCGCATGATGGAGGCGGAGGGGGCAGACTTCCTCACCGTGCATGGCCGCACCCGCGCCCAGCACTACGCCGGCAGCGCCGATTGGGGCGTGATTGCCCAGGTAAAGCAGGCAGTGCACATTCCCGTGATTGCCAATGGCGATGTATTCACCGCCCAGGATGCCCGGGATATCCTGATGGCGACGGATTGCGACGGCATGGCCATCGGCCGCGGCGCGCTGGGCAATCCCTGGCTGTTCGGCCAAATTCAGCGCATGCTGTCCGGGCAGGAGGCAGAGGCACCCACTCGCCGGGAGGTGCTGGCGATGGCGCTGCGCCATGCACGGATGATGGTGGACTGGAAGGGGGAGCGGCATGCTGTGGTCGAGATGCGCAAGCACTTTGCCTGGTATTTGAAGGGCATGCGAGGCGCGGCTCAAGTGCGCAGCCGCATCAATACGCTGCCCGGCCTGGACGATGTAGAGGGCGTGCTGACCGATTTTCTGTGCAGCGATTGACAAGCAGGGCCCGCGGGCCTATCATTTATTGGGTTTTCTGACAAGCATGGCTTGCCCGATATAGAGAAGGAGTATCTCCATGGATTATGAAATCAAGGTTGCAGGGCTGACGCGCAAATTGCCCATCTGCCCCGTGAACGAGGACCTGTCCATCGCCGCCTTTGTGATCTTTGGCGATGTGGAGCTGACGGTCGCCTGCGCGCGCGACCTGCTCAAGATTGCGCCCGAACATGACGTGCTGATCACCGCCGAATCCAAGGGCATCCCGCTGGTGTACGAGATGGCGCGCCAGCACGGCGAAAATCGCTACCTCATCGCCCGCAAGGCACCCAAGCTGTACATGCGCAATGTATTCTCCACCGAGGTGACCTCCATTACCACGGTCAACCGGCAGATGCTCTTCATCGATCAGAACGATGCCGACTACATGCGCGGCAAGCGCGTGTTGATTGTGGATGACGTGATCTCCACCGGCGAATCCTTGAAGGCGGTGGAGAAGCTGGTGGGGGAGGCCGGGGGCCAGGTCATCGGCAAGATGGCCATCCTGGCCGAAGGGCCTGCCAAGGATCGGACAGATATCCTGTTCCTTGAAAACCTGCCCCTGTTCAACCCCGATGGAACGGAGAAGGCCTGACGGCTGAAGGAGCAAGTGCATGGCAGATACCATCATCATTCTGGACTTTGGCGGCCAGTATACCCAGCTGATCGCCCGCCGCGTGCGGCAGGCCAAGGTGCTTTCCCGGGTGTTGCCCTACTGGGCAAAGCCGGAGGAGATTGCCGCCTTCTCGCCCAAGGGCATCATTTTGTCCGGCGGCCCGGCCAGCGTGCTGGCGGCGGATGCACCGCGGTGTGATGCTGCTGTGTTTAACCTGGGTGTGCCTGTGCTGGGCATCTGCTACGGCATGCAGCTGATGGCGCACATGCTGGGCGGCCGGGTGGCCGCGGCGGCATCGCGCGAGTATGGCCTGCGGGATGTTCGTTTGAACAATGATGCCAAGCTTTTTAGCGGCTTGCCGGCGCAGCTGAGCTGCTGGATGAGCCACACCTATCAGGTGGAGCAGCAGCCGCAAGGCTTCCGGGGGATCGCAGCCACTGACAGCTGCCCCGTCGCAGCCATGGCGGATGATGGTCGCAAGCTGTACGGCCTGCAGTTTCATCCGGAGGTTACCCATACCAAGCGTGGCGGCGATATCTTGAAGGCTTTCCTGTATGATGTGTGCGGCTGCCGGGGCGACTGGCAGATGGCCGATTTTGCCCAGCGCGCGGTGGCCGATATCCGGCAGGCCGTGGGCGAGGGCAAGGTGCTGTTGGCCTTGTCCGGCGGGGTGGACAGCTCGGTGGTGGCGGCCCTGCTGCATCGGGCCATCGGCGACCGCCTGCACTGCGTGTTTGTAGATCATGGCTTCATGCGCAAGGATGAGCCGCGCATGGTCAAGGAGGTCTTTACCCGCACCTTCCCCGTCACCTTGGTGGCGGTGGACGCGGCCGACCGCTTTATGGACAAGCTGCGCGGCGTGAGCGACCCGGAGCAAAAGCGCAAGATCATCGGCGCTGAGTTTGTGGCCGTTTTCCGCGAGGAGGCAGCCAAGCTGGGCCACCTGGATCACTTTGCCCAGGGCACCATCTATCCCGACGTCATCGAATCCGGTGCGGCGCCGGGTTCCACCGTCATCAAAAGCCATCACAACGTGGGCGGCCTGCCCAAGGAGCTGGGCTTCACCAGCCTGATTGAGCCGCTGCGCATGCTCTTTAAGGATGAGGTGCGCGAGCTGGGCCTGGTGCTGGGCTTGCCGGCCGACATGGTCAACCGCCAGCCCTTCCCGGGCCCCGGTCTTGCCATCCGTGTGGTAGGCGACTTGACGAATGAAAAGGTCGCCCTGGTGCGCGAGAGCGATGCCATCCTGCGCGAGGAGATTGCCAATGCCGGCCTGGCGGGGGACATCAGCCAGTACTTCACGGTGCTCACGGGCGTGCGCTCTGTGGGCGTCATGGGGGACGAGCGCAGCTACGATCACGCCCTTGCCATCCGCGCCGTCACCACCGACGACTTCATGACGGCCGACTGGGCGCGCATCCCCTATGATGTAATTGCCCTGGTGAGCCGCCGCATCGTCAACGAAATCAAGGGAATAAACCGCGTTCTGTTTGACGTGACAACAAAACCGCCGGCGAGTATAGAGTGGGA
>JAAZBU010000155.1 GCA_012513645.1 Clostridiales bacterium
CGATGACAAACCTCCTTTGCTTTCGATGCGGTTGCCAGACCAACTCGATTGTAGCAAAGGAGGTTTCTGATAGCTAAAGCTTTTATATTCCACCAGCTCTGCTGGTGGATTTGTGGGCTAAAGCGCAAGCAAAAGCAGCCAATTCATCGAAATGGCTGCTTGAATGGGTCTGAAAACTATTGAACCGGAATATTCTCCAGAAAATCGTTCTTTTGCACGTCCGGGCCCACGGTGGTGTGCACCAGCCCGAAACGGTAGGTGCTGTAGCGGCTCTTGCGGCCGTATACCTCAAAGCCGAACTGGTGCTGGCTGCGGTGCTTCTGGTAGCCTTCCTTGGCCACTTCAAAGCCGGTTTTGCCCTCAAAGGCAGACAGCGGCTGATCCCAATCCATATCGACGGCACCCTCCTTGGCCAGGTGGAGGTACAGCTTTTTTACCTGCCAGGTGCCGTACTGCTGGTAGATGTCCGCATAGTTTTCCGCGTTGGCGGCATAGCCCACCGCCGCGCGGGCCACATCGGCGCATACCTGGTGGGCGCCGTGGCCATACTCGCCCCGTTTGTCGTGGGTGACCACCACCTCGGGGCGGTACTTGCGGTACAGCTCCACCACAAAGGAGCGCACCTTGCGCGTGCCCCAGCGGCTGTAGGCGGCGCTCATGCTCTTGAAATACTTGTCGTCAAAGCCGCCAAACACAGGGTAGTCCTTCACCCCGCAGGTCCACAGGCTGTCCAGCAGCTCGCTTTGGCGGCGCGTGCTGGCCGCCGTCATGCTGGCCACCAACACCTGTTTATCCATCTGCCCGGCATAGGTAGGCAGCATGCCGCCAAACATCACCACCTCGTCATCCGGGTGGGCGATGAGCAGCAGGATGTCGGCCTTATCTACCGTGGGCCGCCAGCGCTGCACCCAGGGCGGCACCTCGCCCGCCCCCAGCACATACACCTCGGCCAGGCGGGCGCGCCCCTTGGGCTGCAGGCGCACCGCGTCAAAGCCATCCAGCGGCACATACTCATGGGCAAAGCCCTGCTCTGCCGCTGTGGCCGCCGACTGCCACTGGCCGCCCTGCGCCTGCCCCTCCACGGTGTAGCCCTTGGGGCGCAGCGACCAGCACAGGTACAGGCCGTGGATGGGCTGATCGGCCTTGATGGTGAGCGCCCCGCTGCCTGCCCAATGTGTGGTATAATCCCGGTCGGTCAGCGCGCGCAGCGCCTTGTTGGTGCCCGGCGAAAAGCTGCTGGCTGCCGTGATATCCTCCCCCAGGGCGGGGAGGCACAGCAGCAACAGCAGCCCGATGAGAAGCAGCAGCCGTTTCACTTTCGAAACACCTTGACGTCCTCCGACGTGCCGATGCCGATGATATCCGGCTGGTTGCGCGTATTGGTGTAGCCGTTGTAGGTGGGCTCGTGCATCACCAGCGTACCCATGAACACCATGGCCGAGGTCTGCCCGCCATCCAGGTTGAAGGCCAACGTGCAGCCCCGCTCCGCCAGCACGCTGGCCACAAACTTGAGGCTGGTGCCAAAGCTGCGCTTGGTGCGTCCCTCCACCATCACGCCCACGTAGTGGCCGGGCTCGATCATGCCAATGGCGCTGCGGGGCTGGGCGGAGGTAAAGTTCTTCTCCAGCCGGGCATCCACCACCCCGTCGCGGATCAAAATGGGACCGAAGGAGAATACGTCATACGCGCCCTTTTCCAGGTACTGTTCGCCGGTGAACTCGCCTGGGTGGTGCACCTCGATGTGCCCATCCGCATACAGCGACATTTCATCCAGCGGCGGCTGCGCCTCCACCATCTTTTTGTAGGTCTTCTCCTGCACGATCTGCCCGTCGCGGATGATGATGCCGGGGTAGCGCTTGTCCTCCATGCGCCAGGTCCACAGATCGCCGTTTTGCGCGTACACCACGCGCTGCTTCTGGGCGATGTACTCGGGCCGCGTCTTCTTTTTGCCGGGCTTGTCGGGGGATTCCTGGAAGGATTGCAGCAGCATGCCGTCCTTGGCTTTGATGTCGGACACAAACCATACCGTGGCCCGGCCCTCCACCTTGCCCTTGAAGCGCTCAATCTCGATATGCAGGTTGCGGGATACATAGGCCCAGCGTCCCGCCTTGACATCCACGTGGACAAACTCCTCCTCGGCGCTGTCCGCCGGCAGGTAGCCGTCCTCGGTCAGCGGGGGGTAGGGAATGGCCGGCGCTTCTTCCGCACGCACGTCCATCACGGGCACAGCGCCCCATAAAAGCAACATTGCCGCCAGCAGAACCATCGCCCTGCGCCAACCCATCCGCATACCACATCCTCCATCCGTTCAATGACGCTATTATCGCATGAATCACGGCCCCAAACAAGGCAATTGACCGTTTTGTTACATGCCGGCCGAACCGTTTATTGCAGCAAAATGCCCGCCGCATGCGGGCATATCCGCCATAACAGAAACTGTGCGCCGGTCTACTCGGCAGTCTTCCTGTGAGCAACAGGTCGATACGTTGCGGGCAGATGCTTCATCAGCAGCTGGGCCACCGTGCCTGTCACCGCGCCGGTCACAATGGCCACCAGCACCAGCACCGCCATGTAGTATACCAGCTGCGGCAGCTGCAAAATGAACATCGCCACCCCCACCTGCGCCACGTTATGCGCCACCGCGCCCGCCACACCGGCCCCAATGGGGCTAATACCGCGCACGACGAAGATCAGCACAATCATTACCGCCAGGCTCAGCACGCCGCCGGCCAGGCTGTAGGGCAGCGCCATGAACCCGCCGAACATGAACGCGCTGAGGAACACCTTGACCAGCATCAGGTAGATGGAGATGGGGATACCCAGCCAGTAGAGGCTCAGCAGCAGCACGGAGTTGGCCAGCCCCACCTTGATGCCCGGCACGCCGCCGATGGGTATGAGGGATTCCACATACCCCAGCACCAGCATCACCGCCACAAACAGGGCAGACAGCGCCAGGCGATCGGTCTTTCCCTTCATCGTACCGCTCCTCTCTGCGCACGCCTGCGCAGCATCATCAGGCCGCGCGCGCCCAGCATCAGGCCCAGGCTGCCCGCCGCCCCCAGCAGGGGCAGCGCCCATGCGCCGGCGCTTTGCCGGGGTGCCTCGCCGTAGAAGGCGTGGGCCTCGCTTTCATCCATCAGATCGAGCACCACCTCGTTGGGCAGACAGATGATCTGGCTGCCCAGGGCGCGGTATGCCCGGTTATCAAGCGATACCATGCCCTGATGCACGCAGGACTGGTTATCGCAGGTAGCAAAGTCCATCCACACCTGCGCGTTCCTTATCTCCACCCGGTTATGATACCCGCCCCGGCGGGTGATATCGATAATGCCATCCGCCAGCAGGGGGATGGGCTGGTACACGCGGTTGTTGACCGTCACGCGCAGGTAGCTGGGCGCAGCGGTGCGCCGGGCCTCTTCCTCCATCAGCAGGAGGGGCTCCTCCCCCTCGGTACCAAGCGGCAGCAGCACCGCCTTAATATCGGCCGCCTGCTGCGGCTGCCGGGGCGGCGCGGGCGGCGCCAGCAGGCCCGATCGGCTGAGGATCAGCAGCGCCAACGCCAGCCCGGCCGCGGACAATATGACCAGCAAGTCTTTCTTCTTCAAATCAAACAATCCGTCCCGCTGCTACTGCGAAATCACGCGGACAAAAAAACCGTCGCCGCTGAACAGGTGTGCCAGGCTGCTTTGCGCAATCAGCTGGGCGACCCCCTCGGTGGGCACGATGGTGGATACCAGCGGCACCAGCAGCAGCAACAGGTACACAAACACCACGCCTCGCGCCAGGCCAAATGCGCCGCCGGCCAGCCAATCCAGCTGCTTGAGGATGGGAAAATCCGCCACATGCCGAATCAGGCTGATGAGGAAGGTAAGCACCAGATAGGCCGCCACAAACACCAGCAGGTAGCTGAGCACCTGCACCGCGGCCGCGATGATGGTGCCCGACACATAGCCGTTGACCGTGGTGACGCCTGTGGATTGAAAGGCGCGGGTGCTGAGGTTTTGCTGCAGCACATCCGCCAGCGGCTGGGGCAATTTAACCGAGCGCAGGATGGTATCAATGGTGCTCTGGGTGATGCTGGCCACCTGGGAGGAGGCCAGGTCATAGTCCCCCACGCGCACCACGGCATCCGTGTAGGTGGACAGCAAGCCGGTCAGCCCGGTATTGGCCATGAACAGGCCGGCCACCCGCGGGCCAAACAGAAAGGCAGCCCCTATGGACAACAGAGCGGCGGCCAGGTTGGCCACCGTCTGGATAAACCCATGGTAAAACCCATAGATCACGCTGATGCCCACGACCAGCAAAATGATGATGTCTACAATGTTCATGCGGTCTCCTATCAGGGCAAAGTGACGGCCCACACATCATCCCCGCAGTTGACCAGGGCCACCCCGTTGGTCAGGCGGCCAATGTAGCCGGTGATGCGGTCCGGGATGGTGGTCTGCAGGGCGGAAAAACGCTGGGCAGATATGTCCGCCCGGTAGAGGATATCCCCGGAAAAGGCAAACAAAGTGTTGCCCCAGATGCCCGCACCCACGCAGGTGTCGGGCAGGGTGTAGCGGCTGTCCCGGTTGGCGCCGCTGAGCACGCGCAGCTCAGTCATCTGCTGGATGTCGCCGATCTCCAGCTCGGGCGCAAACAGCATGGTGGCATCTCCCCCGCCGGTCACGCTGTCGATCAGCCGCCAGCCGTAGACCAGCTGCTTGGCAAAGGGATCCTGCGTGCCGCGGCTGTCAAAGCGCTTGATGTCGCGGGTGTTGATGACATGCAGCTTCTGCCCGGAGTAGAGCACGGCGTAGGTGATCTCCTCCCCCAGTTCGATTTCGCCGGTGTTCATGGCGCCCACGCGGTACATGTTCATCACCGTCATGGGGGCCACGCCCATGATGTCCAGCGCCGTCGTCCACAGGTATTCCCCGTTCTCAAAAAAGCCAACGTCCAGGATCATCTTGTCCTCATAGGCGACGGACTCGCTGTCCACGTTGAGGCCGTTAACATCCTTGACCACCAGCGAGGGGCTGATGCTATCGCCGATGACGGCGGCCACATACTGCTGCCCGGCCTTGGCAAACTGGATGTTGTCGGTCATGCGGTCGTTGAAGGTAACGCGGCCATTGCGATCGAGTATGTGCAGGTGGGAGCCCACCCAGGCCACCACCAGGCGGTCGGACACCGCAAAGCCGGCGTTGGAGCCCAGCACGTACTTCCACAGCTCGGTGCCGTTGGCGCTCAGGCAAAACAGGGTGCTGCCATCGTAGTACAGCAGGCGGTCGCCAAAGGGCGTCACCTGCTGGGATACCACGGGCCGCAGCTTGCGGGCGCTCAGGCGCCTGGAGCCGCCGCCAAAGGCGCCCGCCACATACAAAATCAGCACGATCACAACCAGAATTGCGCCGATGACCGCAATCATTTTGGTGTTGTTGCGCTCGCCGCGGGAATAACTCTCCATCCTGCCTCCAAAGCGGCCGCCAGGCCGCCTAATGATTATAAAGCGCGTGCCCTGTTCCGTCAAACAGCCGGACGCCTGAAACGGGGCCCCGGCTACTGCATGTCATCCCACAGCGCGCCGCAGCCCGGGCATGCGCCGCCAATGGCCATGATGCTGCCGCAGCGGCGGCACTCATCCCGCCTCATGGAGGCGCGGGTGCTGTCCCGGGGCTTGTCTGCCGCGCGCCGCCGCGTAAAGCGGGCAGGGCGCTGCTCCTCCCGGGCATCCGGCCCGAGCAGCGCATCCAGCCAGGTGCTTTTATCGGTGTTGTTGCTCATTCGGGCCTCCTTCCGGAACGCATGCATACTGTTTAGATGCCGCGAGGCCCCCAAGGGGGCCCCGCGATTGGTTGTGTTAAGGGTTAGCTATTGTGTCTGTCGGTTCTGCGCCGGCGCTCCGCCTGCTGGCGGGCGGCCTCCTCCGGGGTTTGGGCCGGCTGCTGCGGGGCGCTCTGCCCGGGCTGAGCAGCGGGCTGGCCGGTGGCAGTGCCCTGGGCGCCGGGCGGTACTTGCCCGGGCTGTGTGGGCGGACGGTAGGTGGTCGTCCCCTGAGCGCCGGGCGGTACTTGCCCGGGCTGCGTGGGCGGGCGGTACGTGGTCGTCCCCTGCGCGCCGGGCGGTGTCTGGCCGGGCTGCGTGGGCGGGCGGTAGGTGGTCGTCCCCTGGGCGCCGGGCGGTGTTTGTCCGGGCTGCGTGGGCGGGCGATAGGTCGTCGTCCCCTGGGCGCCGGGCGGTGTTTGTCCGGGCTGCGTGGGCGGGCGGTAGGTGGTTGTGCCCTGGGCGCCCGGCGGTGTTTGCCCGGGCTGCGTTGGCGGGCGGTAGGCCGTTGTTCCCTGGGTACCGGGCTGGGCGCCGGGCTGGGCCGGGCGTGTGTAGGGCGTCTGCCCACCGGGCTGCTGCTGGCCGGGCTGGCCGGCCTGCTGCCTGCGCTGCGCGGCCCGCTGGGCGGCACGGCGCTGGTTCTCCTGATACATGCGGTAGGCGTAGTACCCGCCGCCGCCCAGCACCGCTACGATGCCTGCGGCCAGCAGGCCGCCGGGGAAGCGGGAGGTAGTCTTGGTGGGCACGTCGGTGCCCATGGGTTCAAACGTAGCCAGCGGGTCAATGGTGGGCGATGTATCAGCCACCACAAAGCCGCCCGCTGACGGGGATACGCTGGGCATCAGGATGGCCTCCACCGGCGGGGTGGATGTCGCGATGGGGTTGAAGGGCTCGTAGGAGGCCTGGGCCAGAGCCGGGTTCTGCCAGACGCCGGCGTTGAAATCCTCCACCGGGGTGATGCGCGGCGGCGTGCCGCCCGTCGTGGTGCCGGCAGGCACATTGTTGGCATTCTGGTAGGCCGGGCTTTGCAGGAACTGGGTCAGCTGGTTGATGGGAAGCACCGTGAAGTAGCTGCCCATCACATAGCCTTCCGTGCCGCCCTGATTGACGCGGTACCACACGCCATCCGCCTCCTGGCTGGAAGACAGCACGAGGGCGAAGGCGTTCTTGTCCATCATCTTGAGGGTGACGGCGCTGGTGCTGGGCGACTTGCGCAGGCGCACCTTGTCGGCGTTCACGTAGCCGTAGCTGCTCAGGCTGGTTTGCGTCATCGGGGCCAGCGTGGCCATGGGGGTGGGGGTGGGCTGGCGCAGGCTTTCGATGTAGGCCTGGGCCTCCATGTTGTTGAGCATGCGCAGCTGGTCCGCCCGGATGAAGCCATAGTTTGCGCCGGACTGCACCAGGTGCCAGGTATCGCTCATGGCGTACTCCTGCCCGCGCACCGATACGATGGTGTTGGCCGGCAGCACGCGGCTGATCTGGGCGTTGGGGTCCACATAGTTGCGCATGGGCACATTGTCGCCCAGCGTGATGGCGTAGCCGGACACCTGGGCGGGCACCCTGGTGGGCGGCGGCGCCGCGCTGGCTGTCGGCTGCAGGCGGTTCTTATAGTATTCTGCCTCCTGCGCGTTGATGCGGCGCAGGGCGCTGTCGGGCACAAAGCCGGCCTGGCTCGTGCCGTACACGTCCACATGGTGCCACATCTGGCCGGATACATAGGTCTGCCCCAGCACCACCAGCAGCCTGTCCGCCGGCAGCGTGGCCAGGATGCTCTCATCCTTGGTATCGGCCCCGGTGCGCAGGGCTACCTGCTGGGTGGTAACGGCATAGCCGGTGTAGGTGGGCGGTACGGGCGTCTGCACGACGGGCTGCGGCGTGGCCGGGGCCGGGGTGGCAGGCGCCTCGGTCTGCTTGGGCGGCTCGGTGGTCGCCACCGGCTTTTCCGTGGGCGGCAGCGACTTGGTGGGCGCGGGCGAGCTGAGGGTGGCCTGGTAGGCGTCGCTTTGCTCCTGCGTATACAGGTCGACAAACTTGGCCATCACATAGCCTTCCTTGCCGCGCGCCATAGCGGAGTACCACAGGTCTTCCCCCACCACCTCCTGGGCGTACACCCACAGCTTTTCAGCCTTGTTGAGGTCAAGCAGAATGTTGTTGGACGGCTTGGTGTCGGTGCTGCTGCGGAAGCGCACCGTACTGTTGGTCTGGGCCCACAGGTCCAGCGGCATGCCCTCGGGCTTGGGCGTAGGCTCCTTGGGGGGCGCGGGCGTCCAGCCGAAGTGCTTGTATACCTCTTCCTCGGTCATCAGCTTGACCACCGTCTGCTTGATGAAGGCGCGGGTGCCGTTGATCTCGGCCAGGTACCACACTTCCTTCTTGCTGTTGACCACCTCGCCCAGCAGGTGGGCCACATCGTTGGTGGTTACGGTGGCAACGCTGTTATCCTGATCGCTGTCGGGGGCGGAGCGGAAGTTGATTTTATCGCTCGTCGGCCGGCCGAACACATTCTCCAGCGGCTTAACCTCGTAGGGGATTTCGGTGGCCGCGGGCTCCGGGGTGGCGGCCTTGGCCTTGTAGGTGAAGATTACCTCGGCAGGCGTCACGGTACCGTTTTCATTCACGGTCACCTGCTGCAGTTCGGGGGATACGAGTTCAAAGCCCTCCTGCAGGTTCACCGGTTGGGCCATGATATCCGCCGGGCCTACCTTGGTGAGCCGCTGGACGGTCGGCTCGGCCACAGGCTCGCCGCCCTCCTGCTGATAGCGCACCGTCACATCAACTGTCACCTGGGGGTTGTTGTTGGTAAACAGGAAGACAACCTCCAGGGGCGTTGCCACGCCGTTTTCATCCACGGTGACTGTTTTTTGCGCCTCATCGTTGAGCACGTAGTCGGCAGGGTTGGCCACCGTCAGGTTGCTCACGTCGGCATGGATGGTGTTGGGCTGGCCCTGCACGCAGTTGACATTGTAACTGCCGATGATTGTGCCAAACTGGTCCTTGTAATAGACGTTCACAATCGCGGTTTTGGGCGTGGGGGGCGGCGTCTCCTCCTCGGCGGGGGGCTGGGTGGCGCCCTGCTCGTAGTAGAAGGTGACGACGCTGGGGTCCGCCCCGTTCAAGGTGACGATGACGTACTGCACGTCCGTGCCCTCGGGCAGGAAGTAGCCTTCCTTCAGGTCGGTCGGCTCGGCCTTGACGGTGTTGGTGCCGTCGCCCACGGTCTTCTTCTGCGGGCTGGCCACGGGGTTGTTCTCCCGATCCAGGTACAGGATATCAATCTCCACATCCGGGGCCACCACGGGCGCGGTCTCCTGCCGGTAGCGGAATACCACCTCAGCCGGCGTCGCGCCATTGGCGTCCACCTTCACGCGCACCACCGGCTCGGTGACCAGCGTGTAGGTGCTGTCCAGCCCCTCGGGGCTGGGGGAAACATCATACTCACCCGCCTCGTAGGTGACCACCTGGTCGGGCGCCACGGGCTCGTCATTGTCCTCGTGCAGGTAATGGATGCGCACCTCCGCCTTGGCGATCGGCAACAGCTGGTAGTAGAACGTAATCTCCGAAGGGTTCGCGCCGTTTTGATCCACCGTCACCTGCTGAGGCGCTACGCTGTTAGGGTCGTACGCCGGATTGAGGTCCGCAGGCTCCGGGTTCACGGCGTGCGTACCCGCGGGGTATGTCCGCTCCTGCGGGGTCGCCACATCCTGCGTGCCGTCCGCGTTCTTGTAGTAGATGCGAACAGTCGCGTCATTGATGGGGTAGGCCTGATAGTAGAACGTGAACTCCGCCGGGCTGGCACCGTTCTGGTCCACCGTCACCTGCTGGGGCGCTACGCTATTAGGATCGAAGGCCGGATTGAGGTCGGCGGGCTCCGGGTTCACGGCGTGTGTGCCGGCGGGGTAGGTCCGCTCCTGCGCGGTTGCCACATCCTGCGTGCCGTCCGCATTCTTATAGTAGATGCGCACGGTCGCGTCATGGATGGGATAGGCCTGATAGTAGAACGTGAACTCCGCAGGGCTGGCGCCGTTTTGGTCCACCGTCACCTGCTGAGGGGCCACGCTGCCCGGGTCGTAGGACGGGTTGAGATCGGCCGGCTCCGGGTTCACGGCATGCGTACCGGCGGGATATGTCCGCTCCTGCGCGGTCGCCACATCCTGCGTGCCGTCCGCATTCTTATAATAGATGCGCACGGTGGCGTCATTGATGGGGTAGGGCTGATAATAGAACGTGAACTCCGCCGGGCTGGCGCCGTTCTGGTCCA
>JAAZBU010000156.1 GCA_012513645.1 Clostridiales bacterium
TCAGCGAGCAGGATGCCGGGCTGCACAGCCGCGTCGATCTATTAAAAGACGGCATTCCCTATGGCGGGAATGTCCGCTTTGTCAACCGGGCCAAGCTGCCCCCCACGGGGGATAGCCGCCCGATGCTGCTCATGCTGTTGCTGACCCTTGCCTTCATTGCGCTGGCGAGTGCTGCCTACCTGCAGCATTGCCAGAAGCGCCGGACATAGCCATTGATGCCCAAGGGCGGAGGGGTTCAGTGGGCACCAATGATGCCAAGGCGAGCATTGCTATGGATACTCCGGTGTTTTACAGCAGGTCGGCGTATTCGGGCACGCGCTCAAACTCCTTCTTGGCAAAGGGGCACAGCGGCATCACCTTGACCCCGGCTTCCCGCGCGGCATCCGCCACCAGCTTCACCAGCTTGTTGGCGATGCCCTGTCCGCGGTAGTTGCCGTCCACCGTGGTATGGTCGATGATCCAGGTGGTGGGCGAAGGGGAAAAGGTGCATTCGCCAATCAGGGTCTCCCCGTCGTAGGCGGCGGCGCGTTTGTTGTGCAGTTCCATTTTCAGGTCAATCATGGCATTGTCCTCATTTCAAGTATTCACTCTGATATTACCCGAAGATTCAATCCCCTATGCACAAGCGCTGCATGCAAACCATTTTCTCGGGCGGATTTTACTGCCTGCCGATGATAGTAAAAACAGATGCCTTTATTGATACGCTTTGTCTTTGGACAATTCACATGCGACGATGCAACCACTATATATAGTATGCATACCCGCATGTTTTTTCTATCCCTTGTGGTTTCGCCTTGACAGCCCCGGCGCCGGACGATATAATGACCGGGCACCATATCGCCCATAGCCATGGCGCGCAGTAAGGACGGGGAGGTCTGCTCTATGATCAGCACCATTAGAAAACGTGACGGCCGGGTTGTTCCCTTTGACAGCGGAAAGATCGAGGGCGCGATTTTGCGCGCCTTTGCCGCCTCGGGCAGCCAGAAGGGGGCCGACACTGCGCAGCAGATCGCCGCGCAGGTGATTGAGGAGCTGGAAAAGAACGAGGCCATCCCCGCGTCCCCCTTGGTGGAAGAGGTGCAGGACACGGTGGAGCGCGTGCTGATTGATAAGGGGTTTGTGCGCACGGCCAAGTGCTACATCCTCTACCGGGCGGAGCGCAGCCGTGTGCGCGAGATGAACACGCGCCTGATGAAAACCTATGAGGACATCACGTTTAAGGATGCCTCCGACTCCGACATGAAGCGTGAAAACGCCAACATCAACGGCGACAGCGCCATGGGCAGCATGCTCAAGTTTGGCTCGGAGGGCGCCAAGCAGTTTTACGACATGTATGTCCTCAACCCCAAGCATGCCGAGGCGCACCGCAACGGCGAGATCCACATCCACGATCTGGATTTCCTTACGCTGACCACCACCTGTTGCCAGATCGATCTGCTGGAGCTGTTTCGCAATGGCTTCTCCACCGGGCACGGCGTATTGCGCGAGCCGCAGGACATCGCCAGCTACGCGGCGCTGTGCTGCATCGCCATCCAGGCCAACCAGAACGACCAGCACGGCGGCCAGAGCGTGGTCAACTTTGACTACGGCATGGCCCCCGGCGTGCGCAAGACCTACCGCAAGCGCTTCCGCGACAACGTGGCGCGCCTGCTGGAGGCCGATCACGAGCTGGAAAACGCCGACCAGGCCGCGCGCGATATTTTGAGCCGCGTGGCGGAGGAGACCGGCCTGATCCCCGAGATGGCCGAGCAGGAGGCCTTCACCCAGGCCATGGTGAAGCACCTGACCCAGTGGATGAGCATCGAGCAGGCCGAGCACCTGCTGCGCCTGGCGCGCAAGTTCTCCGACAAGGAGATCATCAAGGCCACCTACCAGGCCATGGAGGCGCTGGTGCACAACCTCAACACCATGAACAGCCGCGCCGGCGCGCAGGTGCCCTTCAGCTCCATCAACTACGGCACCGACACCTCGCCCGAGGGGCGCCTGGTGATGGAGCAGCTGCTGCTGGCCACCGAGGCCGGCTTGGGCCGGGGCGAGACGCCCATCTTCCCCATCCAGATATTCCGCGTGAAGGCCGGCATCAACTCCGACCCCGGCGACCCCAACTACGACCTGTTCCGCCTGGCCATCCGCTGCTCGGCCAAGCGACTGTTCCCCAACTTCTCCTTCCTGGATGCGCCGTATAACTTAAAATACTACAAGCCCGGCCACCCGGAGACCGAGGTGGGCTACATGGGCTGCCGCACCCGCGTGATGGCCAACGCCTTTGACCCGGACCGCGAGGTCGCCCCCCGCCGGGGCAACCTGAGCTTCACCTCCATCAACCTGCCGCGCATTGCCCTTGAGGCCAGGGGCGACGTGCAGTGGTTTTTTGAAGAGCTGGAGCGCAAGCTGGACCTGGTGTACGATCAGCTTAACGAGCGGTTTGAAATCATCGCCCGCAAGAAGGTGTATAACTTCCCCTTCCTGATGGGGCAGCATGTGTGGATCGACTCCGAAAAGCTCAAGTGGGATGACGAGGTGCGCGAGGTGCTGAAGCACGGCACCCTCACCACGGGCTTCATCGGCCTGGCGGAGGCGCTGGTCGCCCTGCGGGGCAGCCACCACGGCCAGAGCCCGGAGAGCCAGAACCTGGGGCTGGAGATCGTGGGCTTCATGCGCAGCTACCTGGATAAGAAGGCGGCGGAAACCCACCTCAACTACACCCTCATCGCCACGCCCGCCGAGGGGCTGTCCGGCCGCTTTGTTCGCATCGACCGGGAGCGCTTTGGCAGCATCCCCGGCGTGACCGACCGGGACTACTACACCAACTCCTTCCACATCCCGGTGTATTTCCCCATCAGCGCCTTTGACAAGATCAGCCTGGAGGCGCCCTACCACGCGCTGACCAACGCCGGGCACATCACCTATGTGGAGATGGACGGCGACCCGCTGCAGAACCTGGACGCCTTTGAAAAGATCGTGCGCCACATGCAAAAGAGCGGCGTGGGCTATGGTTCCATCAACCACCCCATCGACCGGGACCCGGTGTGCGGCTTTAACGGCATCATCGGCGACAGCTGCCCCCAGTGCGGCCGCAAGGAAGAGGAGCATAAGTTCGAGCGCATTCGCCGCATCACCGGCTACCTGGTGGGCACCACCGACCGCTTCAACAACGCCAAGCGCACCGAGGAGCAAGACCGCGTAAAGCACGAGTTGGGCGACTGAGGACGGATAGATACGGGGTTACGTTGGGCCCTTTCTTGAAAGAAAGGGCCCAAACCCCCAAAGAACTTTTATACTAAACTCAAACCTTCACGCTTTGATGGGACTTGTTTTTTTTCTGTCAGTGCATTGCCTTTTTTGGTCAGCCTCCAAGGATATCCTCAACTTTTTTACAATGTTTGTTCTGAAATAAAGTCTTTTGGAGGGTGTGGGAACCTTTTCTTCAGAAA
>JAAZBU010000002.1 GCA_012513645.1 Clostridiales bacterium
CCGCTCTCGCCAACGCCCTCCTGCGCGGCAATGGCCGCCGCCGCGCGCAGGCACGCGGCCAGCTCGGCATCGGACAGGCCTTGCAGGTCGTTGAGCCCCTCCACATGGCGCTTGGGCACAATCAGCACGTGCTTGGGCGTCTGGGGGCTGATGTCACGGAAGGCATAGCAGTTGTCATCCTCATACACCTTGTCGGAGGGGATGTCGCCCTTGATGATTTTGCAAAACAGACAGTTGTCGCTCATAACGTGCTCCTTTCCATTCAAACACAATCGTTCAGCGGCCCGCGCCCAGCCAGAACACGGCCAGGGAGCCCGGTCCCCCATGGGCACCGATGGCCGGCCCCAGACGGTGCACCACAAAGCGCGCCGCGCCAACCTCGCGCAGGCGCTCCACCAGCTCCAAAGCCAGGTCGCCCACATCGGCGTGGCTGATGTAGATGCACTGCTGGGCCAGGTCCAACGCCTTGTCCTTCACCATGTCCACCATGGTGTTCATGGCCTTGCGCATGCCGCGTGCCCGGCCGATGACCTTGATGACGCCCTCGCGGTTGAGCCACAAAATGGGCTTGAAGCTGAGCAGCGAGCCCAGCAGCGCGGCATACCCGCTCAGGCGGCCGCTGCGGGCGATGTAATGCAAATCCTGCACCGTGAAGCAGTGCAGCACCTGCGAGCGTTTTTCCTCAATCAGGCGTGCGGTATCGTCCATGCTCATGCCCTGCGCGCGGGCTTCGATGGCCATTTCCACCAGCAGCCCCTCGCCTTGGGAGCCGCTGTGGCTGTCCACACAGCGGATGCGCCGCTGGGGGTACGCCACGGCCAAATCCCGCATGGCCAGCTCCCCCGCCCCATAGGTGCCCGACAGCGTGCTGGCCAGGCCGATGTACAGCACATCCATGCCCTGGCGCAAAAACGGCTCGGCACAGGCGGCAAAGGCCTGGGGCGAGGGGGCAGCGGTGCTGACGCGCTGTTTGTCGCGCAGCATGGCGTAGAAATCGGCCAGCTTCAGCTCGCGCTCATCGGGGTAGCAATCGTAGCTCTGCCCGCCTACGATGATGGGCAGGGGCACCACCGCCACGCCCGGCACCTGCACGCGCTCGGGCGGCAGGTCGCAGCTGGCCTCGGTAACAATGGCAAAGGATCGCGTCATAGGGCTCCTTTCATTCGGGCAACAGCCGGCCAATCAACCGCTGGCCGTGTACACAGTCCAACTGCACGCGGGCAATCTGCCCGCCGCGGGCACCGGGGGCATAGGCCTCCACATATTGGGGGGTGAGGCCGACGGCGCCATGTGGCTCCTCGGTCTCAAACAGCACCTCCTGCACCGTGCCCACTAAGGTCTGGCGGTAGTGTTGGGCCAGCTCCTCTCCCAGGGCGATGAGCGCCTGGGCGCGCTCGTTCTTCACGGCGCGGGTCAGCTGGCCGGGCATACGGGCGGCTTCGGTGCCCTCGCGGGCGCTGAAGGGGAACACATGCATGCGGGCAAAGCCCACCTCGCGGCAAAAGGCCAGGGTCTGGGCGGCCTCTTCCTCCGTCTCTCCGGGGAAGCCGCACAGCACATCGGTGGTCAGCGCGCAGCCGGGGAAAGCCGCCTGCAGGCGACGCGCCGCGGCCAGGTACTCGGCAGCGGTATAACGGCGGCGCATGCGGCGCAGCACGCTGTCGCTGCCCGACTGCATAGACAGGTGAAACTGCGGGCACAGCTGGGGAATGCGCGCCAGTTCATTGACAAACGCCTCGGTCGCCACCACCGGCTCCAATGACCCCAGGCGGATGCGGCGCACACCGGGCACCGCCGCCACCGCGC
>JAAZBU010000157.1 GCA_012513645.1 Clostridiales bacterium
TGAACGGCGTGGTGGGGCTGGAGTGCGCCTTTCCCCTGCTGTACGCGCGGTTGGTGAAGCCCGGCATGCTGCCGTTAAAGCGGCTGATTGATCTGCTGCACCACCAGCCAAACCGACGCTTTGACATTGATACGGCGCTGGCAGTGGGTAAACCCGCCAACCTATGCGTGTGGGACCTTGATCGTCCAGTGCGCATCGACCCCGAGCAGTTTGTCAGCCTGGGGCGCAGCACGCCCTTTGCGGGCGAGGAAGCGCTGGGCGCGTGCGTGCTGACCATCGCTGATGGCCGCATCGCCTGGCAGGAGGAAACGCCATGACCCAAGGCCTGTATACCGTGCGCAGCAACCGCCCCATCGCCGCCCTCACCTATGAGATGCAGTTAGAAGGCGATACCTCGGCGCTTGTCCGCCCGGGCCAGTTTGTCAACCTGCGCACCGGCGGCCACTACCTGCGCCGGCCGCTGTCCGTGTGCGCGTGGGATGCATCGGGCATGACGCTCATCTACAAGGTGGTGGGCGAAGGCACCGACTGGCTGAGTACCTGCATGCCGGGGGACACCATCGACATGCTCTGCGGCCTGGGCAACGGCTTTGACACCAGCGTGTCCGGGCAGTACCCGCTGCTGGTTGGCGGCGGGGTGGGCCTGCCGCCCCTGTACCAACTGGCCCGCCAATTGGTGGATGAGGGTAAGCAGCCCCGCCTCATCATGGGCTTTAACAGCGAGCGCGAGGTGTTCTACCGGCAGGAGTTTGAGCGCCTGCTGCCCGTCACCGTGACCACGATGGATGGCAGCTGCGGCGTGCGCGGGCTGGTGACCGATGTGCCGCCGGCAGCCGACTGCACCTATTTTTATGCCTGCGGCCCTTTCCCCATGCTGCGCGCGCTGTGCGGCTGCATGACGGTGCCCGGCCAATTAAGCCTGGAGGAGCGCATGGGCTGCGGCTTTGGCGCCTGCATGGGCTGCACCATCCATACGCGGCTGGGTGACAAGCGGGTCTGCAAGGAAGGCCCGGTCTTTTTAAAGGAGGAGTTGATCTGGTGAACACCGCTGTAACGCTGTGCGGCATCCCGCTTGACAACCCCGTGATGGCCGCCAGTGGCACCTTTGGCTACGGGGCAGAGTTTGCCGAGCTGTACGACATCAACTGCCTGGGCAGCTTCTCCTTCAAGGGCACCACGCTGGCGCCCCGCTTTGGCAACCCCACGCCCCGCATCGCCGAGAGCGCCTCGGGCATGCTCAACGCCGTGGGGCTGCAAAACCCGGGTGTCCACAAGGTGATCGAGGAAGAATTGCCCCGCATGCGGGCTTTTTTTTTAAAGCCGGTGATGGCCAATGTATCGGGCTTCGCGCTGGATGAGTATGTACAGACCTGCCGCCTGCTGGACAGCCAGCCCCAGATCGGCTGGCTGGAGGTCAACATCTCCTGCCCCAATGTGCACGGCGGCGGCATGAGCTTTGGCACCTGTCCCCAGTCGGCGGCCGAGGTGACCCGCGCCGTCAAGGCCGTGTGCAAAAAGCCGGTTATTATCAAGCTGTCCCCCAATGTGTCGGACATCGCGGCCATCGCCCGCGCCTGCGAGGATGCAGGGGCTGACGGGCTGAGCCTCATCAACACGCTGGTGGGCATGCGCCTGGACCTCAAAACCCGCAAACCCATCCTGAGCAATGTAACCGGCGGCCTCAGCGGTCCGGCCATATTGCCGGTGGCGCTTAACATGGTCTACCGCGTGTACCGGGCCGTGCGCATCCCGGTGGTGGGCATGGGCGGCATCAGCAGCGCCCGGGACGTGGTGGAGATGATGCTGGCAGGCGCCACCGCGGTGCAGGTAGGCGCGGCCAACCTGGTGGACCCCTACATCTGCCGCGACATCATCAAAGACCTGCCGCGCGTCATGGACCAGTACGGGATCAACAGCCTGAGCGACATCATAGGAGGAGCACATTCATGAACCGGGACGTCATCATTGCCTGCGACTTTGCCTCGGCAGCGGACACGCTGGCCTTTCTGGACCGCTTCACCGGGGCCAA
>JAAZBU010000158.1 GCA_012513645.1 Clostridiales bacterium
TCCTTGCGTTGAGCCATTGGGGTTCTCCTCCTTGTGAATGTTCAGCAACACTCATTGTAGCGGAGTCCCAGTGGCTTGCCCATTGTCTTGGGCTTTTTACAAGTTGCGAACGTTAGTGTACTCTATCCTTGTGACAAAACGTTTACAATTCGAAGACCTTTCTGTGGCCTGTTTTGCTTGCCCGGGGCGGGCAAAGGGGATATAGTGAATGGAATCACACGGCGAGAGGAGAAGGGATGCTCAAAAAGAAGAAGAGCCTGTGGCTCTTCCTGCTGCCGGGCCTGCTGGGGCTGATGATATTCTACGTGGTGCCCTTTGTGGGGGGCATCTACTTCAGCATGACGGACGGCACGATTGACAACCGGTTCGTCTGGTTTGAAAACTATCAGCGGGTGTGGGACAACGAGGTGTTCCGCCTGGGGCTCAAAAACTCGCTGGAGCTGTCGCTGCTCAGCGCGCCGCTGATTTTCCTGTTTGCGTTTATTCTGGCGGTGATGCTGCGCGCACTGCGGGAGAAATCCCTGGGGTTTCGCAACATTCTGCTGATGCCCTACCTGGTGCCCTCGTCGGCGCTGCTGATCATCTGGATGATATTGTTTGACTTTGGCGGCCCCATCAACCGGGTGATTGAGGCCATGGGCGGCCAGCGCGTGCTGTGGCTGGAGACCGGGGCGCTGCGCGTGCCGGTGGTGCTGCTGTACATCTGGAAGAACGTGGGCTTTTCGGTGGTCATCTTTTCGGCGGCGCTGTCGAGCGTGCCGGACGAGTATTACGAGTTCGCCCGGCTGGAGGGGGCAAGCGTGATCCAGCAGGAGACCAAAATCACGCTGCCGCTGATACTGCCCACGGCGTTCCTGGTGTTTGTGCTGGCGTGGGTGAATGCCTTTAAGATATTCAAGGAGGTGTACTTCATCGGCGGGGCGTACCCGCGCGACGAGGTGTACACTTTGCAGCACTACATGAACAACCAGTTCGCCAAGCTGGACTATCAGTTGGTGACCACGGCGGCGTACAGCTTTGCGCTGATTGTGTTTGCGCTGTTTGGGCTGCTGTACCTGGGCAAGGGGGTGCGCGGGCGTGACCGTTAACACGCGCGACCTGCGCCGCCATCACCGCCGCCCGCTGCGGCCGGGGCGCATCATCAGCTACATCTTGCTCACCATCATCTGCGCGGTGACGCTGCTGCCCATTGTGCTGACATTCCTGTACTCGTTCTTCCCCATGAGCGAGATGAAGGCCTACCTGGAGACGCGCAACAACTACAAGGAAGGCCAGTGGATGGACATTCTGCTGTCGCCCAGCATGGTATCGCTGCGGCAGTACTACAGCCTGCTGATTGAAAAGCCGGTGTATTTGCAGCTGTTCGTCAACTCGGCCCTGTACACGCTGGCCATCTTGCTGGGCCAGGCGCTGGTAATCCCCATGATGGCCTACGCGCTGAGCCGGTTTAAGTTCCGCGGGCGGGACGCGCTGTTTTTCATCATCCTGATGCTGATGCTGCTGCCCTTCCAGGTGACCATGGCGCCCAGCGTGCTGACCATGCGCACCTTGGGGCTGATGAACACCCAGTGGGCGGTGATACTGCCCATGGTGTTCTCGCCGTTTTATATCTTTCTGGTGCGGCAGTATATGGTGGGCATCCCGGGCGATCTGTTTGAGGCGGCCATGATGGATGGCGCGGGCACCTGGCGGTGCTACATGCACATGGTGCTGCCCATCTCAAAGCCCATTTTGGGTGCTGCGGCGGCGCTTAGCTTTGCCGACAGCTGGAACATGGTGGAGCAGCCGCTGATCTACCTGAGCAACGACCAGGCACGCATGCCGCTGTCGGTGATGTTTAACCAGCTGAGCACCAACGAGCCGGGCATCGCCTTCACGGGGGCGGCGCTGTACATTTTGCCCGCGCTGCTGCTGTACACATACTTTCATGAAGACATCCTGCTTGGCATTCAGCTGAGCGATATGAAATAAGGAGCTGCTGATGAGCACCAAGAAGAAAGCGTTGAAATGGCTGTTGATACTGATCGGCGTGCTGCTGGCGAGCATGTTCTTCGCCCGCACGCTGCAAACCATCACCACCGCCAAGGTGCAGAAGATTTCCGCCACCCGCGGCAAGTTAGAGGACAAGATTGCCGTCAAGGGCGAGATCCGCTTCTCCCAGGGCGAGCCCTACACGGTGGAGGACGCCCGGTCGCTTGGCATCATTGTGGACAAGGTCATGGCCCGCCCGGGCTACCTGATCAAGCCGGGGGACACGCTGTTCACCGCCTACGCGCCCGACTTTGACAGCGAGCTGGGCAAGATCCGCGCGGACTATGAGAAGAAGGTGCGCGAGCTGACGGTGGAGGTGGCCGGCCATCTGCGCATCACGCAGGAGAGCGACCACAACCGCCAGTACAACCAGGTGCTCAGCGCCACCGACGACTACTACCGCAAGCTGTTCCTGGCGCAGGCAGCGGCGCTGGAGGCCGAGTACACCTTGCCCGAGGACATTGCCGCCTGGGGCAGCAAGCCGCAGGAGGACGCCGCGGCGGACAAGCAGGAAGCCACGCCTGCCCCCGAGCCGACGGCTGAACCGACGGCTGAACCGACAGCTACGCCCACCGCCAGCCCAGCACCGGCGGATGACCAGGCCACCGCCGCGCCCACCGCCACGCCCGACCCCCAGGTCGTGCGCCGAGAAAAGCTGATGGCCGACCTCAAGCAGGCCATGCAGGACGCCTACGACGCCAAGGTGAAGATGGACGAGGAGACCGACGCCCTGCGCCGCATCTACACCGGCAACAGCCCGGTGCGCCGCACCGGCGCCGCCGTGTTTGACTACATCAAAAAGACCGACTGCATGCGCGAGGACATCGCCAAGCTGTCCCGCCAGATGCTGGACCTGGAGGCAAAGAAGATCGCCCTGCAGAGCATCCGCGCGCCCCGCGAGGGCTGGCTGACGGAGTTCACCCTCAAGACGGGGGACAAGTACGACGGCAGCAAGCCGGCCTACACCCTCAGCCTGCCCGGGGAGGCGCCGGTATTCCGCTGCGACATCACCGACATCAAAAAGCCCA
>JAAZBU010000019.1 GCA_012513645.1 Clostridiales bacterium
TGCTGCTGCGCAACAACCGCACCACCCAGCAGCACCCGCTGGGCCTGTTTCACCCCCATCAGGCGCGCCACCACATCAAGAAGGAAAACATCGGCCTCATCGAGGCCATGGGCCTGTTTATACTGCCCGGCCGCCTTAAAAAGGAGCTGCAGCAGGTGCAGGACTTTATGCTGCACGGTGCTGCGCTGCCGCCCGATACGCCCCACCGGCTGTGGGTAGGCGAGCTGATGGGGCGACTGCCTCAGGGCCTGGACGAAGAAAAGGCCGAAGCCTTTTTGCGCCAGGAGGTGGCGCAGGTGTGCCACGACGTGCTGGTGGATACCGGCGTATATAAGCAAGATGAGGCGGGCGAGCTGGGGCTCAAAAGGTTCTTGCAGGGGGTGGGTTGAAGGGTGAATAATGAAGAGGCTGACACAAAACAAATGATCATGTCAGCCCCTGCACAATAAGTTGTCTTTTAACGCTGTAAAGACAGATGTCATCATGAACTAAAAAGTTAAAGTTCTTTGGGGGTTTGGGGGCTTTCTTTCAAGAAAGCCCCCAACGTTTCCCATTCTCCGTTTCCGTCGCGTCCCTCAGCTCATCAGCGTCTTATCGCCTTCCAGCTGCCGCAGCTCCGAGATCTCCTCGGTGCACTCCAGCACGCCCAGGTAGGTGCCATCGGTGTCGCGCACGGCGTAGTAGCGGATGAGGATGAACTTGCCGCCGCGCTGAATCCAGTAGGATTCGCTGTCCTTGCGGCCCTGCTTGAAGGCCTCGACCAGGGCCTCCACGGCGTGCAGGCTCTTGGGCGGGTGGCAGGCGGCCACCTGGCGGCCGATGATGGTGCGGGTGCGGGGGAAGATGCGGTTCTTCTGCTCGCTGAAGAAGTGCACGGTGTCGTCTGCGGCGACAAAGGTCACATCGCAGGGCAAAGTGTTGAGCAGCGCCGTCAGCTCGTTGGGCTGGAAATAGCCGCTGGGCAGCTGGATGGGCGCGCCGCCGCGGGGCAGCGGGTCCGCGCTGCCGTGCTCGGCCCAGGCAGCAGCATCCGACGGGCTGGCACCCTCGATGCCCTGGGCGAAGGCGTAGCCGATCTGGCTGCTCTCCCGGGCGACGGTGCGCCAGTCGGCGTCATTTAAGTGCTGGCGCAGCAGGGGCTTGAGGATTTCCTCCTCCTTGGTAATCATGTTGCGCACCTGCTCCAGCATGCGGGGGTACAGGGCGCTCACCTGGGCGGCGTCCAGGGCTTCCACGGCGACCAGCACCTGCTTGATGAGCGCGCGGATCTCATCATCCACGCCCCACATCACCTTGGGCGGCGCGGTCACGCCGGCCTTTTCCAGGTAGGGGAAGAACAGGTTTTCCTTGCGGCTGTAGTGCAGGTCGATCCGGCTTAGCGCGCGCAGGGCGGCGATCAGGGCCTGCTGAGCGGCCTTGGGGTCATTTTGCCAGGCGGCGTGGGCGGGGGCCAGCTCATTGTCCAGCAGGCGGGTCAGGCCCTCGTTTTCCTTGGAGAAGATGTACAGTGGGTGGCCGGCGGGCTCGTCGGTGCCGCCGGTCTGCACGGCGCCTTCAAAGAGGGCGGCATGGACGTCGCACAGCTGCTGCACCTCGGACAGCTGCATGCCCTCCTCCATCAGCACCTTTTCGGCCTGGGCGATCTCATCGGCGGGCACGCCCTCAAAGTCGCGGCGGAAGTCGGCGCGCACGGCCTCCAGATCCTCCCCGCGGCTGACGCGCTCGATGTATTTTTTGATCATATCCTTGCGTTCCATGGCAGCTCCTTTCCGCTTGCGCGGTTTGTTTTCACGGCCATGATAGCATGCGTAAAACCAAGAAACATTGACCTGAATCAAGAATTAGAAAATCCGACGCATTCAATTGAATACGCCGGATGCAGGTTAGTGATGAAAGAAGCGCGATATCCTCAGCCGATGCCGCCCCAGAAGGCGCCGAAGACCAGCACGGCTACCGCCAATGCGCAGTATACGTACTTGCTCAGCGGCATAATCCACGCGGGCAGTGGCTTGCTGCGCCCCTTTTGCAGCTCGTCGCGCACATTTTTGTCGCCGTAGATCCAGAAGAAGATGATGCCGGCCATCGCCGCGCCCAAGGGGCACACATAGATGGATACGGCGTCCATCCAAGGCCCAATGATGCCCTGGATGAGGGTAGCGATGATGATGCCAAAGCCGCCAATGGCCAGGCAGGCCTTGGTGCGGTCCAGGCCATAGCGCTCCTGCAAGGTGGCGATAGGCGCCTCAAACAGGTTGATCAGCGACGTCATGCCGGCAAACAGAACAGCCACAAAGAACACAATGGCCACGATGGGGCCGCCTGGCATGCCTTGGAACAGGTTGGGCAGGAACACAAACATCAGGCCCGGGCCGCCGCTATCCAGCTGCACGCCGGTGGTGGCCATGGCCGGGATGATGACAAACGCGGCCAGCAGGGCAGCCAAGGTGTCGAAGATGGCCACATTGCGGGCGGAGTTGGGGATATCCTCGCCGTCCCCCAGGTAGGAGCCGTAGATCAGCGTCCCGTTGCCGGCGATGGACAGCGAGAAGAAGGCCTGGCCCATGGCGTAGATCCACACCTTGGGGTCCTTCCATCCCTCGATGTTGAAGGTGAAGATGTAGCGGTAGCCATCCATGGCGCCCGGCTGGAAGGCGATGTATACGCCCAGCGCAAGGAACAGGAAGAAGAACAGCGGCATCATGATTTTGTTGGCCTTTTCAATGCCGCTGCCAATGCCGAACATCAGGATGATAAAGCA
>JAAZBU010000159.1 GCA_012513645.1 Clostridiales bacterium
CGCCGGCCGCCGTCGCTGCCGGGGAACAGGCGCTTGGCCATCTCGGTGACGGGCGCCTCGCCCTTGATGGTCCATACCCGGCTGCGGCGGTTGTAGCTCAGCGTGCCGTAGAGGTGGCCAATGCTTTCCGCCGGGCGCAGGAAGGCGGGGAGAGCATCCTCTGCTGCCATAGAGGACAAGGGCGGGGCGATTTCCGGCGCGGGCACATCCGCCGGAGGCGGGGTGCTGCGCTGTATGGCCGTGCCTGCCGGATGGGCAATGCCCCACAGCCGCCGCAGGCTGAGCAGGCGGCAGGGCTTGCCGGCGATAATATCCGGCAGGTCAAACCCCTGCTCGCACACCAGCACGATGGCCTGCACGCCTTGCGCTGACAGGTAGCGCTCCGCCTGGCGGATCAGGCCCGGCTTGTTGGGCCGCCCGCGCTTGACCTCGATGCCGATGCCCTGGGCCAGAAAGTCGATGCGGCAGCGCGGCATCAGGCTTTTTTCGTGCTCAAAGGATAGGCCGTGCGCCTCCAACGCCTGGGCGATCTGGCGGTGCAGGTCATACTCATCCAGCGTCAGCGGCGCGCGTAGCGTGCGCAGGGCATCCATCACCCGGTCCAGCGTGATCGGCATGTGCTCTCCTTTTCATGTTCTGCCCAGCATTATAGCCTACGCACCAGATGTTTACAATGTATTAACAACCATGTCTTGAAGATGAAGAATTGTTCTGATAAGATACAAAATGACATAGAATGTCAAGAGGGAGGGCTTATGGCGAGCGAGAGGACCCGGGCCTTGATATTGGTTGCAGTACTGTTGCTGGCGCCGCTGGCGGGTATATCCGCCGAGCAGGCTGTCCGGCTTGACGATATTCCTGCCGTCATCCGCCCCGGCAAGACCGAGCGGATTACCTTTTATGCCGGCCAGGCGGGCGAGGCCAGCCTGTCGGTGGAGGATGCCGCGGGCGCCACATTGGGCGTCGCGCGGGAGGGCCTTTCCATTGCCAATGTTGGCAGCAACAGCCTATTTTGGAACGGTAGCCTGCTGTCGGGCGAGCAGCTGCAGCCGGGCGGCTATGTGCTCAAGCTGGAGATGGGCGGCGCGGTGGACAAGCAGCCGATCACCATCGGCCAGCCCAGCCCGCAGCTGACCAACCTGCGCCTGAGCGACCCCGTCATCACTGCCGGCCAAAGCTGGTCTGTCAGTACCACGGCCAGCATGGCGGGGGAGCTGCGCATGGTCATATTTGACGACAGCCACCGCCCGCACGAAATTCTGCACGAAAATGTGCCCGCCGGCAACCTGATGATCCCCTGGGATGGGGTGGTGCCGGGCTACAGCGTTCCCGCCGGCACGCACACCCTGTCGCTGACGCTGATTGACGAGCAGGGCTTTGAGAGCAACCCCTACCACATGCTGGTCACCATGCAGCTGCCGCCCGAGCCCACCCAGGCACCCACCCCCAGCCCGGCGCCCGAGCCCACGCCGCAGCCCGAGCACTACAAGATCCCCAGCGCCGAGAAAATCCCCAAGGACAAGTATGGCAGCAGCTACTGGGCGCTGCCGGTGGGCAAGTGGGATGAGCAGGCAATTTGGGATGTGATGATGCAGCCCATCACCGTGC
>JAAZBU010000160.1 GCA_012513645.1 Clostridiales bacterium
AGGTTAAACAGCATGGTGCGCCCGGCGTTGGTGGCATCGGTCACATGGGGGTGCCCCTTGACCAAATGCCAGGCCAGAAAGCTGTCCACCGTGCCAAAGCACAGCTCGCCCCTTTGCGCGCGCTGCCGCGCGTCCAGGTGATCGAGCAGCCATTGCAGCTTGGTGCCCGAGAAGTAGGCGTCCGGCACCAGGCCGGTCTTTTGCTGAATGTCTTCGGCATGGCCGGCTTGTTTGAGGCGCTCCACATAGCCGGCGGTGCGGCGGCACTGCCACACGATGGCGCGGTGCAGCGGCCGGCCGGTGGCGCGGTCCCAGAGCAAAGTGGTCTCCCGCTGGTTGGTGATGCCGATGGCGGCGATCTCCCGCGGGTCGATGCCGGCCTTGCGCACGGCGGCGCGCAGGCTCTCCACCTGGGTGGCCAGTATGTCATCCGGGTCGTGCTCCACCCAGCCGGGCTGGGGGTAGTGCTGCTTAAACTCCAGCGACGCCGAGCTGACCGGGCTGCCCTCGGGGGTAAAGACAACCGCGCGGGAGGACGTGGTGCCCTGGTCCAGGGCGACGAGGTAGCGCTTGTTCATGCGTACTCCTTTCAGAGGCAACGGAATCATGCACCCGGGGTATGAATCTATGCGTTCATACTGAACTCAATCATAAATGCTTCGATGAGCAGGCCTTTTTCCGCGCCCGCCTTGCCTCTCTCAGTCAGCGTAGACGCCGCTACGCCTCCTTCTTTCGGCTTCGCGGGAACGAAAAAATGCTGCGCTCATCTGTGCATTTACTCTTTCGTTCAGTATCAGTTTAGCCTGAAAACAGCCGCATATCAAGGCAAGCCATCAAAAAAGAGGCGAGGGGCGGCACGCCGCCAACCCCTCACCCCTCATTGTTCATTCCCAATTCCCAATTCCGAATTCCGAATTGCCCCCTACTCCAGCCTGATGCCGTAGAGGTAGTTGTTGTCCTTGTCGCTGGTGCCGATGACCAGCACATCGTTGTACACAGCGGGGGAGGCGTCGATATCGCCCTCCAGGTCCAGCGTATACAGCACCTCGCCGGTGCGGCCATTGAGCAGGCTGAGCACGCCCTTGCCGTCGGCCTGCACGATGTAGCCCTCGCCCGAGGCGGTGTACACCGCGACCGGGGAGGATACCGTGGGGGCGGCCAGCTCGTGGCGCCATACCTCATCGCCTGTCTGCTTGTCCAGAGCGAGCATGGTGGCCGTCTTGCCGTCGCCCGTCAGGTTGACGGTGAAGATGACCAGGTCGGACAGGGCGTTTTGCCCCACGACCGGGCTGGCCTTGACGCCGCCCAGCTCGCGGTCCTGGAACTTGGCGGGCACCTCCACCTTCCACACCTCGCGCCCGGTGAGGGCGTCGATGCGGCGGATGAAGGCATTGCCCGCCCTGCGGGTGCGGGTGAATACCGTGGTGCCCGTGTACAGGCCCAGGCTGCCATCCTCGTCAAAGCCCAGGGCGGGGGAGGCATCGGTGTTGTCGCCGGTGTCAAAGACCCACTGGGTGAGCATGCTGTCGCTGTCCACGCACTTGAGCAGGCCGTGGCGGTCCACCGTGTAGATGTACTTGCCGTACATGGCCACGCTGGCCTCGGCGGTTACCGACATATCCTGCTGGTTGCCCTTGCTCTTGAGGAAGGTGATGACCGGGTCGATGGTGATGGTCTTCTTGTCCAGGTAGTCGAACACCGTGTTGAGGGCCACCGTGTACAGCAAGCCGTTTTCGCCGGCGACGATCAGGGTGTCGGAATTGCGGTCAAACAGCGCGGTGCCGTCAAAGGCGCCGTTGGTGGAGAACTGCGTCTGCACCTTGGTCTTGCGGCCGTTGAGGAACATCAGCTGCTTTTGCGTGATCAGGTCGTACACATAGTAGCCGATGGGGCCGGTCTTGCCGGGCAGCTGGGAGACGCCCTGGCCGACGGCCATCATGGGCCGCCCCTGGGTATCCACAGATACCGAGCCCTTCATGGGGTAGCCCAGGCTGATGGGCTCGCGGGTGGCCACGCCGTCATTGAGGTCGAAGAAATAGATCTTGCCATCCTGGCCGGCGGCGATGACCTCCTTGAGGGCCTTGACGTCCTTCTTGGCCTCGGCAATGTTCATCATCTCGCGCAGCTCCACCGACCACTTGACGATGGCGGGCTGGCCCGTCCATCCCTGGCCGTGGAGGGTTTCGGTGCTGGTTCTCAGGCTGCCCAGCGGGGCCTTCCACAGCACGCTGAGCTGCTGCAGGGGCATATCCGCCGTGCCGAAGGCCGCATTGCCGCGGAAGCTGTCGCCCCGGAAGGTGAACACGCCGCCCTCGTAGCTGAGGTACTCGTGGGGGGCGGGCATGTTGACCGGCGTGGTGCGGGCCAGCTCCTTCACCCGCTTGCCCTTCTCGTACACAGTTTCAACCAGCTTGAAGTTTTTGGGCAGCGCCTTGTCATCCGGCGTTACGGCCAGCTGAGGCATGGGGGTGGCGGCCGGGGCCTGGGCCACAGCCTGCGGTGCGGGCTGGGGCTCGGCATAGGGGTCACTGTCGGGCGTTTCATCGGCCAGCAGGTCGGCCTCCTCGCCTAAATCAACGGGTTCGTCGGCCAGCAGCTCGCTTTCTTCGCCCAGATCAGGGGTCTCCATCGGCTGGGGGTCCGCCTGCACGGGCAGCTCCACCGGCTGGGCCGGCGGCGGGGTGATCACCGTCACCGCGGCCATCTGCGTGGCCTGGGGCTGCTGGGTGCTGCGCACCACCACAAAGGGCTCGGCGCTGGCGGTGGGCTGCGCCGCGATGGGCTGCAAGGTGGGCTGCACGGCCGGCGCGTCGCTGGCCGCCGTTACGGTGAATACATCCGTGGCCGGGCTGTCCGTCTGCACAGCTGCCGGGGCGATGGTGGGCTGGGCCACGGGTGCGTCCGTGGGCGGCGCGAAGGCCGGCAGGGCCGGCATGGCGGGCGTGGCGCTGGGCAGCGGCGTGGGGGCAGCCGCCATGAAGCGCACGGTCTTGTCGCTTTCATACCAGGTGTTGCCGCGCAGCAGGCTGCCGCGGAACAGGCCCTCAATGGGGCTGTCAAAGATGGCGGTCAGCGTCCACACGGTGCGCTCCGGGTCTACGCTGGCGGGCTGGCCGGCGATCTCCACCCCCTGCTCATCGGTCATGCGCACGCCGTCGATGGGGCCGTCCGCCGTGAAGGTGAACACGGTCTTGACGCCCAACTGGCCCACTTCCACCGGGGCCTCAAACTTGATCAGCTGCGGCGGCCTGCTCTCCCTGAGGCCTACCAGCCCCAGGGCGCCGTCCACCACGGTGGCCACGCCGCCGCGCAGCGTGCCCAGGATGCCCTCGCTGTCCTTGGGCACCAGGAAGTACAGCGCGCCGCCGATCAGCAGCACCATCACCAGCACCAGGGCCAGCAGGCGCGGCCACAGGCGCGGCGCGTAGTCGTCCTCGTCCTCGTATTCGTAGCGCTCCTGCGGGGGAAAGCGCTCGTAGTCGTAGTTGTTGGGGGCCTCCCGGCGTGGCGGCAGCTGCGTTGGCGGCTGCGGCAGGCCCTCCGGCTGGGTGTTGAGCGGCAGGGGCGCCTGGCCGTCATCCTGCGGGTAGGCCGGCCGGCGCGGCGGCTGGTAGGGCGTGTGCTCGGGCTCGGCGCCATGGCGCGTGGAGCGCCTGCGGCGCGGCGGCTGCCCGGAAGCGTTATACGGATCGTTTGTCATGTGGTCCCCTTTATGGCGCCCGAGGGCGCGGTCAGAACTGTATCTTCTGTTCGATGTAGGCCTTCAGGTCGGCGATGGCCACACGGTCCTGCAGCATGGTGTCGCGGTCGCGCACCGTCACGGTGCCCGTCTCTTCGGTTTCAAAGTCCACCGTGATGCACAGCGGGGTGCCGGCCTCATCCTGGCGGCGGTAGCGCTTGCCGATGGAGCCGGTCTCGTCGTAATCCACCAGGAAGTGGCGGCTGAGCTCCTGGTGCAGCGCCAGCGCGCGCTCGCCCAGCTTGTTCTTTTGCAGCGGCAGCACGGCGGCCTTGTAGGGCGCCAGCGCCGGGTGCAGGCGCAGCACAACGCGGGTGTCGTTGTCCAACTGCTCCTCTTCGTAGGCATTGCACAGGAAGGCCAGGGCCATGCGGTCGGCGCCCAGGGAGGGCTCCACCACATAGGGGATGTAGCGCTCGTTGGTCACGGGGTCGATGTATTCCATGTTTTCGCCGCTATGCTCCTGGTGCTGCTTGAGGTCAAAATCGGTGCGGTCGGCAATGCCCCACAGCTCGCCCCAGCCAAAGGGGAAGAGGAACTCAAAGTCCGTCGTGGCCTTGGAGTAGTGGCTCAGCTCCTCGGGCTTGTGGTCGCGCAGGCGCAGGTTCTCCTCCTTGATGCCCAGGCTGAGCAGCCAGTCGCGCATGAAGGTGCGCCAGTAGTCAAACCACTGCAAATCCTCCCCCGGCTTGCAGAAGAACTCCAGCTCCATCTGCTCAAACTCGCGGGTGCGGAAG
>JAAZBU010000161.1 GCA_012513645.1 Clostridiales bacterium
GGGCTGCGGGGCACCTGCCCTGTGATAACGCTGTTGGCAGGGGAGGCCGTGGGCATCGCCGCTCACTTTGTGCAGGTGGCCGATATTGCCATCGCGGTGGATGGCGGCAGCCTGGTTGCGCCCTTTGCCCCCAGCGTGATGCGTGCCGTGCATGGCGAGAAGCTGACCGACGCCAAACTGGGCGGGGCAGAGGCCCTGGCCACAAAGGGTGTCGTCGCCCTGCGGGCAGACAGTGAAGCACAGGGATTGGCACTGGTGCGTGCCTTGGTCGACCTGCTGCCCACCACGATGGGCGAGCGTGTGCCGCTGCTGGCGGGCGATGACCTCAACCGCCTGATTTCGGCCGATAGTGGGGAGCTGGCGCGGGACATCGCCGACGCCGGCACCTCGGTGGAGCTGTATGCCAGTTGGGGGAATACCTGCCGCACCTATTTGTCGCGCGTGGGCGGCTATGCCTGCGGCATCGTGAGCTGCGCTGGGGAAGATGGCGGCCGTCTGGATGCCTTCAGCTGCGACAAGGTGGCCAAGCTGGTGCAGCTGTGCAACGACTACAACCTGCCTGTCATTACATTGGTGGACAGCGAGGGCTTGGCGCCGCCCGGCCCGGAGGGACAGGCCTGGCTGATGACAGCCTCCACCCGGATGCTGATGACCTACGCGCGCACCCTGTCGCCCAAGGTGGCGGTAATGACCGGCAACGCCGTCGGCCCGGCCTATGTGGCCTTCGCCGGCAAGGGCATGGCTGATATCAGCTTTGCCTGGCCGGGGGCTTACATCGCCCCGCTGACAGCAGAGGCTACTGTGCAAACGTTGGAGGCCGAGCGCCTTCAGCAGCAGGACCGTGCCACGCTGGTGCGGGAGGCATCCGAAACGGCTGACGCCTTTGCCGCCGCCAAGGCCGGCCTGGTGGACAATGTGATCGACCCGGCGGAAACCCGCAAACACATCATTGCCGCCCTCGAACTGCTTTGGGCCAAGGGCTGAGGGGAGGGTTTGCGATGAGTGCAACCATGGAACGTCTGCTGATGCCCGCGCTGGCTGTGGTGGTGTTGGTGTTGCTGTATATCATTATCAGGAATGTAAAAAGCGCCAAGTCAAATGAAGCGAACCCCGTTTCGGCTAAGGAACCGGCCCCCGTGCAAACCGTGTCTGCACCTGTGGCTGATCCGCAGCCGGACGTCGCGCCGGAGGGCGCGGTGCTCGCCGCCATCATGGCAGCCATCACCTGTGTGTTGGCACAAGAGGGCAAGGCGATTGACCCGACGGGGTTTGTGGTACGCCGCATACGGCGTGCGTGATTTTCCGGTGTTTTGTTATTAATCGTTCTCTGAGATTTTGAAGGGAGAGTTTCCATGCGTACATTTAATGTAAAAGTGAATGGGGTCAGCTATCAGGTAGAGGTGGAGGAGACCGGAGCCGCTGCCGCAGCACCTGTGGCCATGCCCGTGCCCAGCACGCCCCCCGCGCCCGTGACCCCGGTGGCTGCCCCGGCGCCCGCAGCGCCCGTTGTGCCGCCAGCGCCTGTCGCGCCTGCCGCGCCCGCTGCCCCTGCCGTCGTCGGCGAGCCCATCAACAGCCCCATGCCCGGCACCATCCTGGATATTCGGGTGAAGGCCGGTGACGCCGTGCAAAAGGGCGCCGTGCTGTGCATCCTGGAGGCTATGAAGATGGAAAACGAAATCATGGCGCCCAAGGATGGCACCATCGCGCAGGTTGTGGTGCAAAAGGGCGCCACGGTTAACGCCGGCGATGTGCTGATGACGCTGCAATAACATCTCATAGGGCTTGCGCTACGTGCAGCGGCCCGACCATGTCCCCTGTTGACAGATTAGAGGAGGGCAGTGTATGCCTAAAGTCAGGATAACCGATACCATTTTGCGCGACGCGCATCAAAGCCAGGCGGCCACCCGCATGCGCCTGGATGAAATGCTGCCCGTTTGCCCGCTGCTGGACAAGGTGGGCTATTACTCATTGGAGATGTGGGGCGGCGCCACCTTTGACGCCAGCCTGCGCTTCCTCAACGAGGATCCGTGGGACAGGCTGCGGCAACTACGCCGGGCGTTGCCCAACACCAAGCTGCAAATGCTGCTGCGCGGGCAGAACATCCTGGGCTACAAGCACTACGCCGATGA
>JAAZBU010000162.1 GCA_012513645.1 Clostridiales bacterium
CAGTTGGACATCATATTTGTAGTCAATCATATCTGCTCCTATTTCCATTCTACGTCCAGCGCCACTTCAAAGCTGCCGGCGGTGCCGTCGTAGCTAGTGTACAGGTCGCGGTGGTCGCTCATCCAGATGCTCACCTTGGTGGACAGGTTGTACCAGGGGTCAGGCCCGGTGTAGTACAGCTTGACGGGCGTGGTTTTGCTGTCGGCCATCTCCTGCAGGGCGGCGGCTACCTCGTCGTTGTCGTTGACGCGGCGGTAGCCCGCATAGTCGCCGTAGGTGAGGGTGATCTCGCCCGCGTACTGGGTGTAACTGTACTGGTACTGGCCCACGTCGAAGCGTCGGTAGTTCTGCGGCAGCCAGTCCTCGATCTGGCGGCGGAAGTCGAAGTACTTGTCGTCGCCGGTGTAGTTGATCTTGACGGCGGTTTCCCGGGCGGTGAGCAGCTCCTCCATCACGGCGGCAAACTCCTCGGCGTTTTTGAAGCTGCGGTAGCCCTCATCGTTGCCGTAGCTCACCTCCATCTGGCCGCTGAAGGCGCTGCCGCCGTAGGTCCAGCTCTGGGCGAAGTGCACGTGGGCGTTCTGATCCAGCCACTTCTTGACCTCGTAGTTGGTGTCAAAGAAGCGGTCCGGCCCGTGGTAGGTGTATTTAATCAGCGGCTGCTTCTGATCCATCTGGCTGCCCAGCACCTCGTCCATGCCGGCCAGGTCGATGAAGGGCAGGTAGCCGTTGAGCAGGTTGTAGTTGTACTTGGTGGCGGTTGCCTTGGGGAACACGTAGTTGCTGTAGCTCCAGTCGTGGTCGCGCTTCAGCAGGTCGTCGGTCAGGCCGAAGTAGTCGTGGGTTTCGTTGCCGCCGCCCACCGGGTCGTTCCAGGTGGTGTCCACATGGTACCACTCGCCGTCCATCTTCACCATGTTCCACGCGTGCAGTTCGCCGCGGCTGTAGCCGGTGGTGTAGATGGCCTCGATGCCCACCTCCTGCAAAAGCATCTGGTAGGCCAGGGCGTAGCTCTCGCACACGCCGCTGGCGCGGCACAGCACGCCGTCGGGGTGGTGGATGGTCATGCTGGCATCATAGTCGGCGTTGTAGATCAGCCAGTCGTTGAGCCACAGGGCCTTTTCGTAGTCGCCGGGCAGGTCCTGCGCCAGGCACTCGGCCACGATCTGCGCCACCTTGCCGGGCAAGGTGGACGGGTCCTCCTTGTCGGCGGCGTCATAGGCGAAGAAGGGCTGGCTGACCAGCTTGACCACGCGGTAGTCGGCGTCCGATACCTCCACCTGCAGGAAGTACTTGCCCTTCTCCTTGGGGGTGAAGGTGAAGGTATCCTGGCCGGGCAGCTCCTTGGTGTACTCCAGGGCCTCAAACCCCTCGTTGCTGGTCACATCCTCGTGGTGGTACAGCGCGTACTGAAACTTGTAGGGCCCGGGCTCGGCCGGCAGCTTGACCTGCCAGGCGATGGGCTGACCCAGCGTCATGTAGGGCTGATCGACATCCAGGTACAGGTACTCAAGCTCCTTGACCGGCGTGGCGGCGGCGGTGCCCAGCGCCATCAGCGGCAGCAGCAAGGCGGCGGCCAGCATGAGGGCAAGCAGTCTTTTCTTCATCATGGTCATTGTATGTCCTCTTTCAACATGTGTCGGATTGCAGGCCGCGGCATGCGGCGGGGAAATGCTAACAAAGCGGGGGCCGGGTGTCAAGAAAATGCGCATGGGTGGGCACAGCCGCTTGCATGCCACCGCCCCGCGTGGCACAATGGGGTTGAAAAAAGACCGAAAAGATACCGGCGGAGGGGAGCAAGCCATGCGTGTATTCATGATCGGGGGCACCGGCCTGCTGGGCAGCGAGGCCGCCCGCGTGCTGCTTTCAAGGGGGCATGAGGTGATATCCCTGGCGCTGCCGCCGCTGCCCCAGGGCAGCAATCTGCCCCCCGGCATGGACCTGCGCCTGGGCGACTATACCGCCATGGGGGACGACGCCCTGCGCGGCCTGATGCAGGGCTGCGAGGGCTTTGTGTTCGCCGCCGGGGTGGACGAGCGGGTGGAGCACGCGCCGCCGATCTACGACTTCTTTGTCCGGCACAACAACGAGCCGCTCAGGAGGCTGCTGCGCCTGGCCCGGGAGAGCGGCATCCGCCGAGCGGTGGTCTGCGGCAGCTACTTTTGCCACTTTGCTAAAATTTGGCCCGACAGGCAGCTGGGCCGCTGGCACCCCTACATCCGCAGCCGGCTGGAGCAGGAGGAGATCGCCTTTTCCTTTGCCGGGCCGGAGTTTGACGTCGCCGTGCTGGAGCTGCCCTATATCTTCGGCGCACAGCCGGGGCGCAGGCCCGTATGGGTGTTTCTGGTGAAGATCATCCGCGGTATGCCGCTGGCCACCTTTTACCCCGCGGGCGGCACCGCCATGGTGACCGCGCGCCAGACAGGCCAGGCGATGGCCGGCGCGCTGGAACACAGTCGCGGCGCCAAAGCGTGGCCCATCGGGTGGTTCAACCTCACGTGGAAAGAGATGTTTGCCATCATGCACCGGCACATGGGCATGCCCCGCCGCCGGGTGATCACCGTGCCCCGGTGGATGTTTACGCTCAGCGCCTGGTTCATCCGCCGCGGCCAGCGCAAAAACAATATTGAGGGCGGCCTCGACCTGGTGCGCTTCAGCGAGATCATGGCGGCCGATACCTATATCGACAAATCGCTGGGCTGTGAGCCCCTGGGCATCACGGAGGATGACATTGACGCCGCCATCGGCAGCTCCGTACGGCAAAGCCTGCAGGCGCTGGATGGCGGGGCGGAGATGGTGGATATGAAGGGGACGGACGAGGGGACGAGGTAAAGCGGCCTACTCCTGCGGCAAAGGTTTGACCGCATCGTTCACATAGGTACAAAAGGCATATTGCACCCCATTCTCCTCCTGCGCGGGGGACTGGCTGACCAGCCGCCAGCCCGGGCGGGTATCCAGGTTGGGGAAGTAGCTGTCCGCCGGGGCCTGGGCCCGGATGCGGGTGACATAGGCCGTGTCGCAGCAGTCGATCAGCAGGTGGTAGACCTGGTGGCCGCCGATGAGCATCACGTCCTCGGGGGCATATGCTTGCAGGGCCTCCGCCAGCTCGGCCATGCTGTGCACCGCGGTGACGCCCTCGGCGGCAAAGGCCGCATCGCGGGTGAGCACGATGTTGTGCCGCCCCTTGAGCGGGCGGCCGCCGGGCAGGCTGTCCAGCGTGCGCCGGCCCATCACCACGGCCTTGCCCAGCGTGGTGCGCTTGAAGTATTGCAGGTCCCCCGGCAGGTGGAAGAGCATCCCGCCCTCCCTGCCGATGGCCCAGTTGCTGTCTACGGCGACGATTGCCTGCACGCGCGCCTCCTACTCCGCCACCGGGATGACGGCATCCAGTGGGTGGTAGCGGTAGTTGCTCAGCGTGACATCCGCGGGCGTGAAGGCGTAAAAGTCGGTCACCGCCGGGTTGATGGCCAGCGTGGGCGCGTCATAGGGCGTGCGGGCGATAATCTCCTCCACGATGGGCACATGCCGGTCGTAGATGTGGGCATCGGCAATCACGTGCACCAGCTCGCCCGCCTCAAGGCCGCTTACCTGGGCCATCAGGTGCACCAGCACGGCGTACTGGCACACATTCCAGCTGTTGGCCACCAGCATGTCCTGGCTGCGCTGGTTGAGGATGGCGTTGAGGGTGCGGCCGGACACGTTGAAGGTCATCGAATAGGCGCAGGGGTACAGGGCCATCTCGTGCAGATCCTGGTGCACGTACAGGTTGGTCATGATGCGGCGAGATGTTGGGGTGTGTTTCAGGTCGTGCAGCACCCGGTCCACCTGGTCGAACAGGCCTTCCTTATATTGGTGCTTGACGCCCAGCTGGTAGCCATAGGCCTTGCCGATGCTGCCGCTGTCATCCGCCCACTGATCCCAGATGCGGCTGCCCAGGTCGCGCACATTGCTCGACTTCTTCTGCCAGATCCACAGCAGCTCGTCCACCGCGCTCTTTAAATAGGTGCGCCGGATGGTGAGGATGGGGAACTCCCGCGACAGGTCGTAGCGGTTGACAATGCCGAACTTTTTGACGGTATGCGCGGGCGTGCCGTCCTGCCAGCGGGGCCGCACGGGCTGATCCCTGTCCCACACGCCGTTTGTCAGAATGTCCTTGCAGTTGTTGATGAAAATGGTATCCGCCAGGCTCATGATGGGCCTCCTTACTCTATACTGAAATCAATCGTAAATGCTTTGAGGAACTTGTGTTTTTCCGTTCCCGCATTGCCTCTTTCGGTATTAAAAAGATAGCGCATGCACAATGTGATACGCTGACACGACGTACAGGATGCTGTACAGCGTGCCGATGAGGTAGTATTCGGCAAAGCGCGGGTTTTCCTCGATCTGCTTGAAGCGGGCGATGGACTTGGCCGTGTAGATGAGGCCGA